>NZ_JBICKE010000116.1:0-29938 GCF_043103865.1 Pseudomonas sp. yb_5 | reverse complement strand
CAGGCGCTGAAAATCTCCCGGCGAACACCTACCCGCCAAAGCGCGAATTCCGCCTCTTGCCCTATACACACCGCGACACATTGTCGGCTTGACTTTGCCTATATCCACCCAATTCCTGTAAAGTTGACGCCAAGGTCAGTTTTCTCAAGCCAGGCCAAGAATCAAAAGAAAGGGCAGGCCCCAACTGCCCAGAGGATCAAGCATGTCCAACCGTGATATTTCCCGGCGCGCCTTTTTGCAAGGCGGCCTGATCGCTGGTGTCGGTGTGACCATGGCGCCATTAGGCAGCCCGGCATTCGCCGCGTTGATGGAGGAGCGCGTTACCACTTCGCCGCAGAAGTGGATGAACCACGACGGCAAGGCGCGTTTCCGTAACGATGCCTTGTCCAAGGTCTGCGGCGACAAAGTGTTCGCGCGCGACATCCGCGCCAAGGACATGCCCGGCTGGCCCGCGCAGCAAGGTCATGCGCTGCTGCTCAAGGCGACCAAGGTCGACCGGATTTATGCCGGCCATGACCTCAGCCTGCTCGGCACCGACCTGCAGCCGGACCGCATCGTCACCGCCGCCGACCTCGAACAGGACGGCATCGCCTGGCCCGAGGCCCATTCGCCCGACCCGCTGCTGCCGCCCGGCAAGGTGCCGATGTTCATCGGCCACCCGGTGGCGATCCTGATCTGGCACGACTTCGAGCGCTTCCGCCAGGCCAAGCGCAAGCTGCAGTTCAATCAGCAGGCGATCCGTTACGGTGCCCAGGCGCCGTTGTACCAGCGCGACCCTTATGGCAGCTTCCGTTTCGTGCGGGTGGGCGGCACCACGCCGTTCGACGACGATGAGTTCTCCAGCCTGAAGAACTCCATGCTGTTCCCCACCATCCTCAACCGCAAGCCGGTGTGGTCGAAGCAGCCCAACCAGCACGGCGACCTGACCGAGCAGGGGTTGTTCTACGCCAAGCGCATGGCCGAGCAGCTGGACAACCCGCCCGAGGACTGGCTGGTGTTCGACGAGCGCTACAAGACGCCGTCCATCGAACCTGCCGCGCTGGAGCCGGACAACGGCAACGGCTGGTACGACCCGGCCACGGGCACGCTGCACTTCGTGGTCGCCACCCAGTGCCCGTTCGAAGTGGCGCAGGAATGCGTGCACATGATCAAGCCGTCGCGCTTCGCCCTGAACACGCTGAACATGCACCCGGGCTATACCGTGGGCTATGGCTCAAAAGACAACAATATCTTCGTCTTCTATGCCGCGGTGGCCGCGCTGTACGGCGCCGGGGTGCCGATCCGCCTGGCCAACGACCGCTACGAGCAGTTCCAGAGCGGCATCAAGCGCCATGCCTTCGATATCCGCTACCAGTTGGCGGTGGACAAGAAGGACAACAGCTTCAAGATCTTCCGCGCCGACATGAGCTGCGACGGCGGCGGGCGCATCAACTACAGCCCGTCGGTGGCAGCCGTAGGCGCCACTGCAGCGCAGTCGATCTACTACATGCCGCAGAACGACCTGTCGGTTACCGCCTACTATTCCCGTGGTGTCGAGGCCGGCTCCATGCGCGGTTACGGCACCCTGCAGAGCATGGCAGCCACCGAGATGATGGTGGATGAGATCGCCGGCCGCCTGGGGGTCGATGCCATCGACCTGCGCCGCGCCAACGCGCTGAAATCGGGCATGAAGAACACCCAGGGAGCGGTCCCGGCCGGCGCCCTGCGGCTTTACGAGATCCTCGACAAGGCCGCTGTGCATGAATGGTGGCGCGACCGCGACGCCCGCAAGCGGCAGATGGACGCGCAGGATCAGGACCACTGGTACGGGGTGGGCTTTGCCATTTGCCAGAAGGACTTCGGCACGGGCTCCGAAGCACCGATGGCCAGCATCGAATTCAGCCGCGACGGGCGAATCAGCCTGCGCCACATCGGCACCGAGCTGGGTACCGGCATGTCCACCTCCCAGGCTTTGGTGGTCAGCGATTTCCTCGGCCGTTCGGCCGACGAGGTAACGACGGCAGTCACCGAATGGCCTGAGCTGCAACTGAGCACCAGCGGCAACCCGTACCTGATCAGCCAGCCTGAGCAGGACGCCGCGCTGCGCAACCCGCGCTGGGTCGGCAAGCTGGCGTCGCCATCGTCGGCGACCAACTCGGCCTTCTACTTCAGCCATGCCACCCGCGAAGCGGCGCGTGTGCTGTTCAACCATGGCCTGTGGCCAGCGGCCATGGCGATCTGGAGCCAGGGCCCGTATGGCGGCCAGGCCAACCCACTGGTGGTGCGCCGCGAAAATGCGGTGTGGGTCAACGGAGAGCTGACTGGTAACGGTCTGCAGCCGATTCCGTTCGCCCAGCTCGCACAGAAGGCCCACGACATGGGCTTGGTCACCGGCGCCAGTGTGCACGGTTTCAACCGCTGGAGCTGGGCCGAGGCCGACTTCGTCATCGACGGCGTGCGTGAGCGTTTACCGCTCGACGCGGTGGCGGTGAAATACGGCGATGGGGCGGTGAATGCGAAGAAGGCGCAGATGAACAGCCATGGCTACCACCTGCTCGACCGGCAGAATGCGGCCTACCCCGACACCCAGTTGAACAATGCCATGGTCACCTACTACAGCCCGGTGGCGACCATCGTCGAGGTCAAGGTCAACAAAGGCACCTTGGAGACGCAGGTGCTCAACCACCACAGCTGGGTTGAGTGCGGCCGGGTGCTGGTGCCGGAGCTGGTCAAGGGCCAGCTCGAAGGCGGGATCGCCATGGGCATTGGCCATGCACTGACCGAAGAAATGCCGTTGTACGAGGGTGGGCCCGGGGAGGGCGACTGGAACTTCAACCGCTACCGCCTGCCGCATGCGCGCGATGTGGCGGTGTGGCAGCAGACCAGCGAAATCCTCCCGCCGCTGTCACCGACCGACCCCTCCAAGGGCATCGCCGAAGTGGTGATGATCCCGGTCGTCGGTGCCATCGGCAATGCCGTCGCGCATGCCATCGGTAAGCGCGTGCGCGATCTCCCCATCACCCCAGCCCGTATCAAGGAGGCCCTCAATGGCTAACCGTCCACTGCAACTGACGCTCAATGGTCAACCGGTCGGGCCGGTCGAGGTCCCCGCGGACCTGGCGATGATCGACTACCTGCACGAACACCAGAACCTCACCGGCTCGCGCCTGGGGTGCGGCCAGGGCATCTGCCACGCCTGCGTGGTGATCGTCGACAACCCCGACGGCACCAGCGAAGAAGTGCGCACCTGCATCACCGGTGCGCATTACTTCGAAGGCAAGAAGGTTCGCACCATCGAAGGCCATGCCAAGAAAGACGAGGCCGGTAACCTGACGCTCAACCCGATCCAGCAGAAGTTCGTCGACCTGTTCGCCTTCCAGTGCAGCTACTGCGCACCAGGTTTCGTCAACGCCGCTACCGTGCTGGTGGAAACGGCCCAGCGCCAGCCGCTGAAGAAGAGCGAAGTGGAGGACCGCATCGAGGCCAGCCTCGGTCACCACATCTGCCGCTGCACAGGCTACGTGCGTTACTACGATGCCACCCGCAAGGTGCTCAACGATCTCGGCCTGGTCAAGGAGGGTTGAACATGGGCTTCGTACGTAGCGCTTCGGCGTTGGTCCTCGGGCTGGCTGTCAGTTCGATTGCCCTGGCAGCCGACGATGCGCAGGTCAAGCGCGGTGAATACCTGGCCCGCGCGGCCGACTGCATGGCCTGCCATACCGCCGAAGGCGGCGCGCCGTATGCGGGCGGCCTGCCGATCCATTCGCCGTTCGGCACCATTTATGGCAGCAATATCACCCCGGACAAACAGTACGGCATCGGCAACTACAGCGCCGACGAGTTCTTCGCCGCAGTCACCGAGGGCAAGCGCAAGGACGGCGCCAACCTTTATCCTGCGATGCCTTACACCTCGTACCACCTGATCAAGCGTGAAGATTCGGACGCGATCCTCGCCTACCTGATGACCATACCGCCGATCAACCGCCCGACACCGCAGACCGCGCTGCGCTTCCCGTTCAATGTGCGCATGGGCCTCAGCGGCTGGAACATGCTGTATGGCAAGAGCGTGCAACTGCAGCCGACCGAGGGTAAAAGCCCGGCCTGGCAGCGTGGCCAGTACATGGTCGAGGTCATGGGCCATTGTGGCGAATGCCATACCCCGCGCAACCCGATCGGTGCGCTGCAGCAGGACCAGCGCCTGAGCGGCGGCCTGCTGGGTGGCTACCTGGCGCCAAGCCTGCTGGCCCAGGACCTGGCCGAGCGCGGCTGGACCCAGCCGGACCTGACCACCTTCCTCAAGCACGGCATCAGCGCCCAGGGCAGCATGTTCAACGAGATGTTCCCAGTGGTGCACCACAGCACCCAGCACCTGGAAGATGCAGACCTTGCGGCCATGGCTACCTACCTGCTGGGCGACCAGCCGCCGCCGGCCAAGGCTATCGAGACTGTTGCCCTGGAGCAGATGAGCGACAGTGCCAAGCGTGGCCACCAGCAGTACCTGAACGTCTGCGCCGGCTGCCATGGGGTCGACGGCGAGGGCAAGCCGCACATCGCCGTGGCCATGCGCGGCAACACCGTGCTGCGCCAGGCCGACTCCCGCAACCTGGTCAAGGTGGTCCTCGAAGGCATCCGTGAACAGCAGTTCACCGGCTTCGAGCGCATGCAGCCGATGCCGGGCTTTGCCGACAAGCTGGATGACCAACAGGTGACGGATATGGTCAACTACCTGCGCCAGGCCTGGGGTGGATTGCCCGGCGACCTGAGCGTACAGCAGCTCGCCGAGCTGAAGGCGGAGTAAAGCGTGCAGCATCTCGATCTACAGGTGATCCGTCAGGCTTTGCAGTGGTCCTGCAACGGCCAGCGGGTATGGTTGTGCACGGTGCTCGCCACCTACGGCTCGGCGCCGCGTGCACCGGGTTCGCTGCTGGCGGTGAACGCCAGCGGCCAGTGGCTGGGCTCGCTGTCCGGTGGCTGTGTCGAAGACGACTTTCTCGAACGCGTGGCCCTGGGGGAATTCCCGGAGCCAGTTGCCATCGTGCGTTATGGCGACGGCAGCGACCCGCGTTCGCGCGTTCGCCTGCCGTGTGGCGGTGTGCTTGACGTACTGGTGGAGAACCTGCCGGTTGAATGCGAGGTGCAGGCGCATCTGCGTGAGCTGGAACGTGCGCTGCTGGGCCAGCGCCGGATACTGCGTGAGGTGAGCCTGCCTACGGGTACCCGCCAGCTGCTCGATGACCATAGTCAGGGGCCACGGGTGGAACGGGAAAATGCCCGGGTGCGCTTGCGTGTCGGCGCCGCCCAGCGGCTGCTGCTGGCCGGTTATTCCAGCGTGGCGCATTTTTGCGTCGAATTCGGCAGGGGCATGGGGTTTGAGGTCATCCTTTGCGAGCCGCGTGATGAAGTACTCGACGGCGTAGTGCTGAATGGCATTGAGGTGCGCCGCGAGCTTCCGTCGGAATTCATCGCCAATGGCGGTTGCCATGCCGACACGGCAGTGGTGGCATTGACCCATGATCCAAAAATCGATGACCTGGCCATGCTTGAAGCCGTGCGGACCGAAGCGTTCTACATCGGCGTGATGGGCTCCAAGGCCACCTCCGACAAGCGTCGCGAACGCTTGCAGCGAATTGGTGGCCTGGGTTGCGACGAGCTGGCGCGCATCCATGCGCCGATTGGCCTGAACCTGGGCAGCAAGACCCCGGCCGAGATCGCCCTGGCGGTACTGGCCGATATCCTTCGTGTGCGCAACGGCATCGAGCGGGCGGCGCTGTGAGCGTGGTTGCGTTGGTATTGGCGGCAGGCAGCAGTGTGCGTTTTGGCTCTGACAAGCGCCGTTCGCTGCTGGCTGACGGTCGAAGCTTGCTGGTGCACAGCGTAGAGAGCGCCTGCGCAGTGTTCGATGATGTGCGGGTGGTGTTGCGTGAGGGGGAGCGAGGCGTAGACCTGGGGTTGCCTGCGCGGTGCAGGGTGGTCTCCAGTCCGGATTTCACATTGGGCATGGGCCATAGCCTGGCGGCCGGGGCCGCTTCGCTGGCTGACAGCGAGGCCCAGGCAGTAGCGATTCTGTTGGGGGATATGCCCTGGGTGGCGTCCGCGACCCTGGATTTGCTTGCACGCGAGGCCAGTGGGTCAACGATAGTCCTGCCTTGTCATGCCGGACGACAGGGCCATCCGGTGTTGTTCGGGCGTGATTTCTGGCCGGCGCTTGCCCGGCTGAAGGGTGATGAAGGGGCGCGTTCGGTGCTGAAGGCCCATGCGGACCGTTGCGTCCGGCTGGATGTCGAGGATGTCGGCGTGCTGCAGGATGTCGATAGGCCGGATGCGGTGCGCCCTTGAATGCGTTCGTCAAAGGCTATTCATCTTCTTCGCCAGTGAGTTCATAGGGTTCGAGTTCGCCCAGTTGGGAAAGCAGCACCAGATGCTCCACTGCCTTCAGCTTTTCAAGACGCTCGAGGCTGTCTGGGCCTCCCAGCATCAAGGCGGGGACAAAGCCATACATCTCGTCTGGGCCCAGGGTGCCGAGCCGTTCCCTGGCAGGTTCGAACAGGTCGTCGAAGTAGACGCACTCGGTCATCAGCCACATGAGCAAACCGTGGATCCTGCTGTCCCGTTCTTCGTCGCCTGAGCTGTGAGCGCCATCGAGGTAACGGGAATGGTAGGCCGCAATGGTCAGCACCGAACCGGTTTTCTCACCCCATAGGTACAGGTCGCCAAAAGCGCTGCGGGCGATGAGGTGATAAGTGTCGCATTCTTCGAAGTGCGTACCGGCCAACCAAGAGGCCACTACACCCTGGTATTCCTGAGGATTTACCAGCCAGAACAAGCCGCCGCCGTAGCCGCACCAGCCGTGGTCTTGCCAGTATTCAAGGAGGCGATTGGGGAGTTTGCCTTGGTAATGATCGACAGCGGCAGTTGGTACGGGTTGCTGGCTGATGGGTTCGCCGAAGGTTTCCAGGAAAATGCTGAAGATGACATCCATTCGTTTAGGTCCTTTTGTGTGCTCAGAAGTCAGAGAAGCTGTAGGGTTCGAGTTCGGTGATTTGAGACAGCAAAATTAAATGCTCTATTGCTTTAAGTTTTTCCAGGTTTTTGAGGTCGGGGCGCCCTCCCAGCATCAATGCAGGAACAAATGCATATATCTCATCTTCTTTCAAGATGCCCAGCTTTTTCTTCGCGGGCTCAAAAAGGTTTTCAAAGTCGTTGTGTTCTTTTTTTCTTGATAGAAAGAAGCTTTGGACCTCTCTGGTTGCTTCCGTTTCAGTGAGTGTGCAGTTTTCACCTGTGTAACGGGACAGAAGACTTGTGATTTTTACTGAAAAGCCACTGTTCTCTCCCCAAAGATACAGGTCGCCGAAAGCGCTTCTGGCAACCAAGTGGTAAGTGTCCCGGTTTTCAAGGAGGGTGCCCTCGGTCCAGGATGAGACAACGCCCTCATACTCCTGTGGATTAACCAGCCAGAATATACCTTCGCCAAAACCACACCATCCATGCTCTTTCCAGTATGCAAGTAACAACTCTGGAAGTTTTCCGTTATAGCGATCAATGCTGGAGGGGGGCACCTCTCGACGGGAAAAAGGCGCGCCTATATTGTCAAGGAATATGGAGAATACCTCATCCATTTGCGATGCCTCTTGTCGTTAGCACTTATGAAGCCTTACATTCATGTAAGTCGAGTGGGTGCCGAATTTCGGCGATTTTTCCGCAGCCTCTTTGATGCTGGCTAGTCTGTTTCGCCATTGAGCACCAATGCTGGAGTTGACTTGCCTGTCGCCAAAGTCTGAGATCATGTCTCTGCCTCCCGCGCTTAAGTCGGGATTGTGTAGCGCGGCCAAGGTGGCCATCGTCTCTTTCGCCTTTATGGTCGACAGTCTAGTTGCTTCTGCTGGGCTCATTTCGGCGAGCAGCTCCTTGTTGATTCTTTTTTCCAACCGGTCTTGTAGATCCCTGCGTGCAGCGCGTGCGACCGCAGGGTCACGCTTTACAGGATTGGCAACGTTCTCCAAAAACTCCTCAACCGTCAGCCGATTCAACCCATCCTGTTGCCCCTTCAGCTGCCGCTCAAACTCGCCATGCTTCGACGCTGGCAATTTATCCGCCTTGAAACACGCCACCGTATGCAACGGCATGCTACCGGGCTTCCCTGTGGGGTGCTCCTTGTCTTTTCCCGCCTGCCGATTCGGCTGAACTGGCTGCGGATCATCCATCGCCCCTTTGCGCCGCTCCGGCACCTGCAGATCCGGCCGTTTCTTCAACCCCTCTTCATGCTGGAGCATCCATTGCCCCAGCCGCGCGCCTTTGCGGCTGGCCGCCATTTCCTGGGCCAGCACCCGGGCATCGCCGCGCCCGCGGGTGAGGTACGACACGATTGCCCCCAACAACAGCACCACGACTTCCACATGGCCTTGGGCAATCTGATGCGTGGCCCGGGATATCGCATAGGGGTCGTCCCGGCAGAACGGGCCGGTGCCTTCATTGCCGCAGGTGCCTTCCCAGGCGAAGCGGATGCCATCGACGTAGTACTCGCCGATCCGCGGCAAGCCGTCGATGAAGAATTCGGCAATGGAAGCCAGCCCCAGCGCACCGAGGATCCAGCCGCTGACCTTGAGGCCCATGGCCGCGCCTGCGCCGGCGAACGGAATGGTTCCGGCGCCGCCGGCGAATGCGCCTACCCCCGCGCCAAGCAGGCCACCGGTAATGGTGCTGCCGGCGACGATCATCGCCATCTGCTTCACGACCCTCAGCAGTTCGTCGACGATGCTGTTGATGTCGAGGTCGGCGAAGCGCTGGCGTAGCATGTGCGCCGCCTGCCATTCGGCGTGGTAGAAGGCTGTGCGGACAGCTTCGATCCGGCGCAGGTTGAGGCCCAGTGAGGCGACCTCTTCATTGAGGCTGGTGCGGAACTGGCCACCGCTTTGGTAGCCCACCATGGCGATGACACGTGACTCGATCTCGTGCCACGAGGGCACGAGGTAATCCAGGTACATGAGGTGTCTCCCTGACAACGTGTGCAGGGGGAAATCCCATCATGGATTCGGATCAGAGGTTTCTGGGTCAGTTGTAGGAAAAGGCAACTTCGTTTCTGTTGTGTTCGAGAAGCTCGGGAATTGGGGTGAGGCTGCGATGGGCAGGGCGGCGACCCCGCGCGGCGCTCGATCTACCCCCAACCCTCCCCAAAAGGTCCATAATCCCCCCTTAATCCGCCCAAGGTGCAATACCAGCCACACCACTCCGGGAGCCCCACCATGCACGTTCTGCTCTGCGAGGACGACGACCTGATCGCCGCCGGCATCTGCGCCGGCCTCACCGCCCAGGGCCTGACCGTGGACCGGGTGGGTAACGCCGCCGCTGCGCGGGCGATGCTGCAGGCCGCGCAGTTCGACGTGATGATCCTCGACCTTGGCCTGCCCGACGAAGACGGCCTAAAGCTGCTGCGCCGCCTGCGCGAAAAAGGCGAGACCCTGCCGGTACTGGTGCTCACCGCCCGCGATGCCGTCACCGATCGTGTCGATGGCCTGCAGGCCGGTGCCGATGATTACCTGCTCAAGCCCTTCGATCTGCGCGAGCTGGCCGCACGCCTGCATACCTTGCTGCGGCGGGTGGCCGGGCGGGCGGTGAACGTGATCGAGCACGGCCCGCTGCGCTATGACCCGAGTAGCTGCGAGGCGACCCTGGCCGGCCAGCATGTCGACCTGTCCCGCCGCGAGCAGGCCCTGCTTCAGGCGCTGCTGCAGAACCCCGGGCGCGTGCTGTCCAGCGAGCAACTGAAAGACTGCGTGTACGGGTTCAGCGACGAAGTCGAGAGCAACGCCCTCAACGTGCACATCCACCACCTGCGCCGCAAGCTGGGCAACGGCATTGTCGAGACCGTGCGTGGCCTGGGCTACCGGCTGGGTCCGGCGCAGGCACCGCAAGAGGCCGCATCATGAGCCTGCGGGTGCGCCTGAGCCTGATCCTCGGCAGTGCCTTCGTGATCATCTGGGCACTGGCCGCCGCGTGGATGCTGCGAGACCTGCGCCAGCAAATGATGTTCTCCCTCGACCAGCGGCTGGTGGCGTCGGCGCGTATGGTCGCCGGGCTGATCGACCAACTGCCGCAGCCGCTGACCGCCAAGGGCGGGGAGGCGCATTTTTCCGCCGACCAGTTCAGCGTACCGGATGGCATGGCCTGCCAGGTCACCTCGCTGCGTGGCGAGATCCTTGCCAGCAACCACAAGCACGATGGCGCCATGGACGACGAGCGCAGTGGGTTTCGTGACCAGACCATCGACGATGCGCTTTGGCGCACCTTCACCTACAACCACGGCGATGTGCGCATCACCACGGCCGACCGGCATATGGAGCGCGAGGCGCTGAACCAGTCGATTCTGCTGGCGGCATCGGCGCCGGTACTGATGGCCCTGCTCGGCAGCCTGGGGCTGTTGTGGATCGGCCTTGGCAAGGGCCTGGAGCCGCTCAACCGCATGCGTGATGCGTTGCGCCGCAGGCGTGCGGACAGTGTCGAGCCGCTGCAGGTGGCGGGCATGCCCAGCGAGTTGCAGCCGTTGCTGGAAACCCAGAACCAGTTGTTCCGGCGCATTGCCCAGACCCTCGAGCGTGAGCGGCGCCTGACCGACGATGCCGCGCATGAACTGCGCAGCCCGCTGACCGCGATCAAGACCCATCTGCAGGTGGCGCGGATGACCGACGGCGCGGTGCGCGAGCAGGCGCTGGAGCATGCCGAGCAGGGCGCCGACCGCATGCACCGCACGCTTGAGCAGTTGCTGATGCTGGCGCGGGTGGAAGGCAGCCTGTCGTTCGAGGATGGCGTGCAGTGCAGCGCCGAGCAGGTGGCCCGTCAGGCGGTGCAGGATGCCGGTGGTGGCGACAACCGGCGTATCGTGTTGCGCCTGCCTGAAGAGGCCACGCAAATCTACTTGGGCATGCCCGCACCGTTGGCGGTGGCAGCGCTGCGCAACCTGCTGGACAACGCCTTGCGTCATGGCGGCGATGAAGCCGTAGAGCTGGAGGTGCAGATGGCGGACGGCCAGGTGGGTTTCATGGTGCGCGACCACGGGCCAGGGATTGCCGAAGCGGACCTGGAGCACCTGACCGAGCGCTTCTGGCGCAATGGGCAGAGTGGTGGTTGCGGATTGGGGCTGGCGATTGTGCAGGCGATCGTGCAGCGGTGTGCCGGTAGCCTGCGCTTTGACAGCCGTAGTGACGGCTTGCGGGTCTTGTTGCAGGTGCCGGCGCGTCCTGGGCATTGATGTTTATCGCCTGTGCTGGCCTCTTCGCGGGTGAACCCGCTCCTACGGGCGGTGCGGTCTGTGGGGGTGGGTTGCCTGTGCTGGCCTCTTCGCGGGTGAACCCGCTCCTACGGGCGGGTGGCGGTCTGTGGGGGTGGGTTTGCCTGTGCTGGCCTCTTCGCGGGTGAACCCGCTCCTACGCGGGCGGTGTGGTCCTTGTAGGAGCGGGTTTACCCGCGAAAGGGCCGGCACAGACCCAAATAAAATGGCGTAACAACCGCTAAATCCTCCCCTCACTCAAGCGTTTCCAAAGCGATAACCGCCCATTCGCTTGCTCGCGAGGATTTACCCATGCCCACCGCTTCCAGCCTTGCCCGGGTTGTACCGGCCAGCGTGCCGCAACCCTTGTACGAATTCACCGATTCGCCCTTGCTGCAACGCCAGCAGCAACAGGAATCCAACGCCCGCAGCTATCCACGGCGCATCCCGCTGGCGCTCAGGCGCGCCCGTGGCATCCACGTCGAAGATGTCGAAGGCCGCCAGTTCATCGACTGCCTGGCCGGTGCCGGCACCCTGGCCCTGGGCCACAACCACCCGGTGGTGGTCGAGGCGATCCAGCGGGTGCTGGCTGACGAGTTGCCGCTGCACACCTTGGACCTGACCACCCCGGTCAAGGACCGCTTCGTCCAGGACCTGTTCGGCATCCTGCCCGAGGCGCTGCGCCGCGAGGCCAAGGTGCAGTTCTGTGGCCCGACCGGCACTGATGCGGTAGAGGCGGCGCTGAAACTGGTGCGCAGCGCCACCGGCCGCAGCACCGTGCTGGCCTTCCAGGGCGCCTACCATGGCATGAGCCAGGGCGCGCTGAGCCTGATGGGCAGCCATGGGCCGAAACAGCCACTGGGGGCCTTGCTCGGTAACGGCGTGCAGTTCATGCCTTACCCCTACGACTACCGCTGCCCGTTCGGCTTGGGCGGCGAAGCCGGGGTGAAGGCCAACCTGCATTACCTGGAAAACCTGCTGCTCGACCCGGAAAGCGGCGTGCCACTGCCGGCGGCGGTGATCCTTGAGGTGGTGCAGGGCGAGGGTGGTGTGATCCCGGCCGATATCGAATGGCTCAGGGGTGTGCGCCGTATCACCGAGCAGGCCGGTGTGGCGCTGATCATCGACGAGATCCAGAGCGGCTTTGCCCGCACCGGACGCATGTTCGCCTTCGAACATGCCGGCATCGTGCCGGACGTGGTCACCTTGTCCAAGGCCATCGGCGGCAGTCTGCCGCTGGCGGTGGTGGTGTACCGCGACTGGCTGGATACCTGGAAGCCGGGCGCACATGCTGGCACTTTCCGTGGCAACCAGATGGCCATGGCGGCGGGTTCGGCGGTGATCAATTACCTGGTCGAGCATCGCCTGGCCGAACATGCCGAGGCTATGGGGCTGCGCTTGCGCAAGCACCTGCTGCAGTTGCAGCAGGACTATCCGCAGTTGGGTGACATTCGCGGGCGTGGGCTGATGCTCGGGGTGGAACTGGTCGACCCACAAGGCCAGCCTGATGCGCTGGGCCACCCGCCGGCTAACCGCGACCTGGCGCCTAAGGTGCAGCGCGAGTGCCTCAAGCGCGGCCTGATCCTGGAGTTGGGTGGGCGACATGGGGCGGTGGTGCGTTTCCTGCCGCCGTTGATTATCAGTGGCGAGCAGATCGACGAGGTGGCGCAGCGGTTTGCCGAGGCGTTGATCGCGGCAGTCTGAACCATTGCCGGGGGTGCAAAGCGCCCCCAGGCTATCTCAAGTCAATCAAAGGTCCGCCCGGCCCGCCAATAACCCATCAGGGTCAGGCACTCTCGTTGCAGCCCGCGCTCCTTGATCAGATACCGGCGAATATCCATTACCGTCGCCGATTCCCCCGCGACCCAGGCATGGAACGCACTGCTGGTGCTACTGGCCTGTTCCCACAAGATCCGTGTGTCGATGTCCACTTCTTCCAGCTTCGCCCGTGGTGCGGCAGGCTCCTGTGGCAGGCTGGCCAGTTCGCGCACGGCATGCTGCATGGCTTGGCCATGTGCGCAGCTCAGCAGTTCGCGCGGCAGCCAGTGCAGTGCAGTGGCATCGCCATGGCGCAGGCTCAGGCAATCCGCTTCCAGCGGCACCTCGATGAACGCTTGCACTGCCAGCTCGGGCTGGGTGTCAGCCAGTTGCTCCAGGATGCCGGCAATCGCCGGCAGTGCGGTTTCGTCACCTACCAGCAGCACATTGCGCACACCTTGCGGTGGCTTCCATTCATAACCGCCGGGGTCGCCTTCATAGGCCAGGTTGGGCGCGACTATCTGCAAACGGTCACCCACCTGCGCGTGGGTGGCCCAGGCCGAGGCGGGGCCGTTGACACCATGCAGCACGAAGTCGATATCCATCTCCAGCGCCTCACGGCGCAAGGCACGGATGGTGTAGGTGCGCATCGGCGGGCGCTGGGCCGGTGGCAGGGCACTGTGCGCGGCCTTCCAGTGCAGGTCGTTGTTCAGGCTGGGCGGTGAGCCGTCGGGGGCGGGAAACAGCAGCTTGACCCGTTGGTCTGGGGCCAGGGTGGTCATTTCAACAACTTCTGGTCCGGTGAATACCAGCCGGGTGAGCGAAGGGCTGAGCGCGATCCGCCGCTTCAGCTGGACATTGAAGATTCGATAGCTGGGGCGTTTGCCGGGGAGCGCTTGAGTGACCCGCTTGCGCAGGTTGTTGGCCAGGGTGGAGAGCATCGCGAGGGCCGCCTTCTGGAGGATGGGTATGACGTTCAGACGAGTCGCCCACCCGGTGATTTAATCGCGCAGCCTGGGCTGCGGGCGGTGGCCGGGGCTTTGGCTAAATCAGCTCGCGGCTGTTTCGTCTTTGAGGGATGACTGGGCCCTGTGGTCCCGCTTCCTATCGCTAAGGACGCATTGCATGAATGCCGAAAACTCGTTGAAACTCGCTCGCCGCTTTATCAAACTGCCGCCGGAAAAACGCCGTTTGTTCCTGGCCGGGCTAAAGGCAGAGGGCGTCGATTTTTCCTTGTTTCCGATCCCTGCCGATGTTGCCTGCGATGACCGCGATGGGTTGTCCTACGCCCAGCGGCGTATGTCGTTTCTCTGGCAGCTGGACCCCCAGGGCGCTGCCTACAACCTGCCCATGGCTGTGCGCCTGAAGGGCAAGCTCGACCGCCAGGCCCTGCAGCAAGCGTTCGATCGCCTGGTTGCGCGCCACGAGAGCCTGCGTACGCGCCTGCGTACCCAGGGTGAGCATCTGTACCAGGAGGTCCTCGCTGCCGAGGCCGTTGCCATCGTCGAGCACGACCTCACCGCCCTGGCAGCGGCGCAACGCGAGGCCCGTGTCGCGTCACTGGCCGAAGCCCAGGCGCAGGCACCTTTCAACCTGCTGCAAGGGCCGCTGTTGCGCGTGAACCTGCTGCAACTGGCTACCGACGAGCACGTGCTGCTGCTCACCCTGCACCACATCGTGGCCGATGGCTGGTCGCTGAACGTGCTGATCGACGAGTTCGTGCGCTTGTACGATGCTGCCTGTCAGGGCAGCGAAGCGACCCTGCCGGCGCTGCCCATCCAGTACCGCGATTATGCGCTGTGGCAACGCAGCTGGCTGGAAGCCGGTGAGCAGGAGCGACAGCTGAGCTACTGGCGCGAGAAACTGGGCGATGATCATGCCGTGCTTGAGCTGCCGCTCGACCATTCCCGTGTCGGCGCACCGAGCCATCGCGGCGCGCGGCGCGAGTTGCAGGTCGACCCAGCGCTTGCCGAGCGTCTCAGGGCGTTGGCCAGTGCCCAAGGGGTTACCCTGTTCATGGTGCTGCTGGCATCGTTCAAGCTGCTGCTGCAACGCTACAGTGGCCAGCGCGCCATCCGCGTCGGCGTTCCGGTCGCCAACCGCCACCGTACCGAAGTAGAAGGCTTGATCGGTTGCTTCATCAACACCCAGGTGCTGCATACCGATATCGACCCGCTCATGGATGTGAGCCAGCTACTCGGGCGGGTCAAAGACACCGCCCTGGGCGCCCAGGTGCACCAGGACCTGCCGTTCGAGCGCCTGGTCGAGGCGCTCGAACTGGATCGCAGCAGCGCGCAAAGCCCGTTGTTCCAGGTGCTCTTCAACCACCAGGCGGCCATCGCCGACGCCGGTCAGGTCCGCCTTGGCAGTGGGCTGACGCTGGAAAAAGTCGCCCTGGACAAGCACAGCGCTCGCTTCGACCTTTCCCTGGACACCTATGAAAGCGCCGGGCGTCTGCACGCGGTGTTCACCTATGCGCTGGATGTCTTCGAAGAAGCCACGATCATCGGTTTCGGCGAGGACTGGTTGCGACTGCTCGACGGGCTGACCCAATCGCTCTCCACTGCGGTCGGCGAGCTGCCCTTGGCGACCCAGGCGGTACAGCCGCTGGAGCCGCAAGCTGCCGGGGCGCAAACGCCCGGCCTGTGCGTTCATCACCTGATCGAAACGGCCGCCAACCTCAACCTGCAAGGCCTTGCAGCGAGCGGCGACGCCGGTCGAATCAGCTATGCCACCTTGCAGGCACGCTCGGATGCCCTGGCCCACGCACTACTGGCGCGTGGCGTACAGCTGGATCAGCGGGTCGGCGTGGTGGCCGACCGATCCTGCGAGATGCTCATCGGCATCCTGGCTGTGCTCAAGGCCGGTGCCGCCTACCTGCCGCTGGACCCTGACCAGCCCCAGTCGCGCATCGACTTCATGCTTGCCGACAGCGAGGTCAAGTGGGTAGTGGGCCGAGCGGGGCAGATCAGCCTGCCTGAAGGCGTCGCAGCGATTGACGTGGCGGGCGACTACCCGTCAGCGTCGGCGCCCAAGGTGGCGGTCCATACCGACAACCTTGCCTATGTCATCTACACCTCTGGCACCACCGGCAAGCCCAAGGGCGTCGCGGTCAGCCATGGCGCCTTGGTCAACTACGTGCGCGGCGTCAGCCAACGCCTGCCCATGGACCAGATCGCCAACCTGGCGATGGTCACCACGCCGGCGGCCGACCTTGGCCACACCATGCTGTTCGGTGCACTGTGCTACGGCAAGACCCTGCACATGCTGCCCAAGGAGACCGTGCTCGATGCCCAGGTCTTCGCCGCCTACCTGCAGGCGCATGCCATCGATGCACTGAAGATCGTCCCCTCGCACTTGCAGGCCATGCTCGCCGCAGGTGCCGAAGCCTTGCCACGGCGCTGCCTGGTGGTCGGAGGCGAAGCGTGCACTGCGGCGCTTCTGGGCCGCATCAAGGCCTTGGCGTCCGACCTCGAGGTGATCAACCACTATGGTCCCACCGAGACAACGGTCGGCGTCCTTACCCATGCCCTGCAGGATCGCCCGGTGCTCGGCCAGCCGCTGGAAAACCTGCGCGCCCATGCGCTGGACAGCTGCCTTCAGCCCGTGCCCGGCAAGGCCAGGGGGGAGCTCTATATCGCCGGTGCAGGGCTTGCGCGTGGCTACCTGGGCCAGGCGGCGCTGACCGCCGAGCGCTTCGTGCCCGACCCCTGCGGCACCGAGGGTGCGAGGATGTACCGTACCGGCGACTGGGTACGCCTGAACGCTGACGGCGAATGCATTTTTGCCGGGCGCATCGATGGCCAGGTGAAGATTCGCGGCTACCGCGTCGAACTGGCCGAGATCGATGCCTGTCTGCGGCAGTTGCCGGGAATCGAAAGCGCCGTTGTGCGCGTGGTTGGCGAAGACGCCGATCGGCAGCTGGCCGCCTACCTGGTCCCGCAGCAATGGGCTGCGCAGGACGAAGCCCGTCAAGCAGTCGTCGACGGTATCCGGGCCGCGTTGAAGCTTGCCCTGCCTGAGCATCTGGTGCCGCATTATCTGATGCTGCTGGAGCATCTGCCGGTAACCCTCAACGGCAAGGTCGACGTCAAGGCATTGCCTGAGCCGGTCGCCGTCACAGCCCTTTACCGGGCTCCCGAGACCGCACTGCAGATGCAGGTCGCGGCCATTTGGGCCGACGTGTTGCAACAGGCCCAGGTCGGCCTCGACGACAATTTCTTCGCCTTGGGTGGCCATTCGCTGCTGGCGACTCAAGTGGTCTCGCGGATCAGGCAGCAACTGCGCCTGGACGTGGCCTTGCGGGTGCTGTTCGACACTGCCGACCTGTCCGGTTTCGTCGAGGCGCTGCAGGGGCTGGAGCAGGTCGCCGGGGGCGAGATCCAGGTGCTGGACCGGACGGTGCCGCTGCAGGTTTCGCACGCTCAGTATCGCCAGTGGATGTTCTGGAAGCTGCACCCGCAAAGCACCGCCTACAACACCCCTCTGGCCATCCGCTTGCAAGGCCAGGTGGACCGGGCCGCGTTGCAGGCCGCGTTCGATGCGCTGGTGATGCGCCATGAATCCCTGCGCACGATCTTCGAAGAGCATGACGGCATCCCCCGGCAGCGCATACTGCCCGCAGCGTCGCCGTGCATCGAGTACCATGACCTCAGCACTGCCGACGGCCGGGCGCTGCAGCAGCGCCTACAGGACGAGGCGCTTACGCCCTTCGACCTCGAACAGGGGCCGCTGATTCGGGTCAAGCTGTTCCAGGGTGGCTCGCAGGAGCAGGTGCTGACCGTGCTGTTGCACCACATTGTCTCGGACGGCTGGTCCATGAGCGTCATGGTCCGCGAGCTGGCTGCCGTCTACAACGCCCACACCACCGGGCAGTCGCTCGAACGCCAGGCGCTGGCGGTGCAGTACGCCGATTACGCCGCCTGGCAGCGCGAACGCCTGGCCTCGGGCGAGCTACAGGCCCAGCTGGCATTCTGGAAAACCACGCTGGAAGACGATTTTTCAGTCCTCGAACTGCCTGCCGACCGTATTCGCCCTCAGGTCCAGAGCTATCGCGGCGGGCGCGTGGATGTGCTCCTGCCTGCCGCGCTCACCGCCGATCTGCAGCGCCTGGCGGTTGCTGCCAATGCCACGCTGTTCCATGTGTTCCTGGCCTCGTTCGCACTGCTGCTGTCGCGCTACAGCGGGCGCGAAACGCTCAACATCGGCATGCCGGTGACCAACCGCAATCGCCTTGAGCTGGAAGGGCTGATCGGTTTCTTCGTCAACACACTGGTCGCTCGCGTGGCGGTCGATCCGTTGCAGTCCTTCAGGCACTTGTTGCTGGCGGTCAAGGAGACCACCCTGCAGGCTCAGGCGAACAAGGACATCCCCTTCGATGTGCTGGTGGAAGCGCTCAAACCCGAGCGGGGGTTGGGCCACAACCCACTGTTCCAGGTCATGTACAACCACCTGAGCGACCTTGGCGAGCGGGTCTCCGGCGACAGCGTGCAAGGGCTGCGTATCGAGGAGGTCGACCAGGTCGAACACACCACGCAGTTCGACCTGTCGCTGGACACCCTCGAACGCAGCGATGGTGTGATCGCTTCCTTTGGCTATGCATCGGACCTTTTCGACGTCGAGCGTATCGAACGCCTGGCATCGGTCTGGGTCAACCTGCTCGGCGCCCTGGCCAGTGACACGACAGTGCCGGTGGCCGACCTGCCTTTGCTCTCGGCTGCCCAGCACAAGCTGGCACTCGAAGCCGTCGACCCGGCCCCCTTGCGTTTCGCCGAAGGCCTCGGCGTGCATCAGCTGTTCGAGGCGCAGGTTCTGCGCGCACCGGAGGCTACGGCGCTGGTCCTCGATGATCAGGCACTGACGTATCAGGCACTCAACCGCCGCGCCAACCAGTTGGCCCACAAGCTGCGCGAGCTTGGCGTGGGGCCTGAGGTGCGTGTTGGCATCGCCGTGGAACGCAGCCTGGACATGGTGGTAGGCCTGCTTGGCATTCTCAAGGCCGGTGGTGCCTATGTGCCGCTCGACCCGCAATACCCGCAGGAGCGCCTGCGCTTCATGATGCAGGACAGCGGTGTTCACCTGCTCCTGACCCAGCCCCACCTGGCACCGATGCTGCCGGTTTCCACAACGGTGACCTGCCTTGAAATGCAGGCGGATGAGCAGTGGCTGGGCAACTACAGTGCGGCCAACCCGGTGAGCCTGACCGTCCCCGACAACCTGGCTTATGTGATCTACACCTCCGGGTCCACCGGCAAGCCCAAAGGTGTGGCCATCGCTCATCGGGAGCTGTCGGTGTTCTGCAGCGTGGCGGCTGACTATTCGCGGCTCGATGCCAGTGATCGGGTGCTGCAGTTCGCCACGGTCAACTTCGACGGTTTTGTCGAGCAGCTCTACCCGGCCTTGTGTTGCGGTGCCCGGGTCGTCATGCGCGGCTCGCAGCTGTGGGACATCGAAACCCTCAAGCAGGCCATCGTCACCCACGGCATCACCGTGGCGGACCTGACCACCGCCTACTGGCGCATGCTGGCGGCGGAAAAGCTGCCCGCCGGCGCCTGCGCGTCGCTGCGTCAGGTGCACGTGGGCGGTGAAGCCATGCCGATGGAAAGCCTTGGCGACTGGTACGCCAGCGGATTGCAGCAGGCACGTCTGCTCAATACCTATGGGCCTACCGAAGCGACCGTGGTGACCACCGTGCAGGACTGTGCAGGCTTGCAGCCGGGTGCCGGTGGCAAGGCCATCGTGCCGATCGGGCGGGCGGTGGGCGGCAGGGTGACCTATGTCTGTGACGATGGCCTTGTCCTGGCCCCGGCCGGTTGGGTGAACGAACTACTGATCGGTGGTCGCGGCTGTCTCGCCCGTGGCTATTTCAACCGCCCGGCGCTGACCGCCGAGCGTTTCATTCCCGACCCGTTCGACCCGGTCGGCGGCGGCCGTCTGTACCGTACCGGTGATCTGGCAAGCGCGCGTGTCGAGGGTGTTCTCGACTATGTCGGTCGCATCGACCATCAAGTCAAGATTCGCGGCCTGCGCATCGAACTGGGCGAGATCGAAGCGCGACTGCAAGAGCATGCCAGGGTGCGTGAAGCACAGGTCATCGACATCGACGGGCCCACCGGCAAGCAACTGGTCGCCTATCTGGTGATCGAGGGCGAGCCGCAGGATGCGCTGCGTGAAAACCTATCAAGCCACCTCAAGGCTGCATTGCCGGACTACATGGTTCCGGCGCACCTGATGTTCCTCGGCCAATTGCCGCTGACGCCGAACGGCAAGCTGGACCGCAAGGCGCTGCCAAGGCCCGACCTGAGCCTCGACCAGCCTGCCTACGTGCCCGCTCGCAGCGAACGCGAAAAACAGATTGCAGCCATCTGGGCTCAGGTCCTCAAGGTTGAACGCATCGGCCTGACCGACCATTTCTTCGAACTGGGCGGGCATTCGTTGCTGGCTACCCAGGTCACCTCGCGCATTCGCCAGGCCCTGGGCCTGGAAATACCCCTGCGCACGCTTTTCGAAGCCCCGGTGCTGGCTGATTTCGTCGCCTTGGCAGGGCAGGGCACGCACGCGCCTGCCCTGGCGTTGCAGCCGGTCGACCGCACGCAGCCGTTGGCCTTGTCTTATGCCCAGCAGCGGCAGTGGTTCTTCTGGCAGATGGCCCCTGAAAGTACCGCCTACAACATGGCCACTGTCTTGCGACTGCGCGGCGAGCTGGATGTCGAGGCACTGCGCCTGAGTTTCGAAGCGCTGATCGCGCGGCACGAGACCCTGCGTACCACCTTCCGCCAGGCCGGTGACCAAGCCCTGCAGGTGATCCACCCGGCGCAGCCGTTCAGCCTGGCTTGCGAAGGGGTCGAACCGTGCGAGGGAGACGAACAGGCCGCGCTGCTCAAGCGCCTGGTCGAGGCAGAGACGCAACGCCCCTTCGATTTGGAGCACGGGCCGTTGTTGCGCGTGAAACTGTTGCGCGTGACCGAGGATGACCATGTCCTCGTACTGACCTTGCACCATATCGTCTCCGATGGCTGGTCGATGCCGGTGATGGTCGATGAACTGGTGCAGTTGTACCAAGGGCTGCGCAACGGGCAGGCGGCGCAGTTGCCTGCGCTGCCTGTCCAGTACGCAGACTACGCCGTATGGCAGCGGCAGTGGATGGAGGCCGGTGAGCGTGAGCGCCAGCTGGCCTACTGGAAGGCCCAGCTGGGCGACCGGCAGCCGGTGCTCGAACTGCCCGGCGATCGCCCGCGCCCGGCTAACCAGGACTTCGCCGGCGCCAGTTTCGCCATCGACCTGGACCGCGACCTCGTGCACGCGCTCAAGGCATTGGCCCAGCAGCAGGGCGTCAGCCTGTTCATGCTGCTGTTGGCCAGCTTCCAGACCCTGTTGCACCGCTATTCGGGGCAGGACGATATTCGCGTCGGGGTGCCGATCGCTAACCGTAGCCGCCTGGAAACCGAGCGCCTGATCGGCTTCTTCGTCAATACCCAGGTGCTCAAGGCCGAGTTCGACCTGCACACCACCTTCAGCCAGCTGCTTGAGCAAACGCGTCAGACGGCCCTGGCGGCCCAGGCTCATCAGGATCTGCCGTTCGAGCAGTTGGTCGAGGCGCTGCACCCTGAGCGCAGCCTGAGCCACAGCCCGCTGTTCCAGGCGCTCTACAATCACCAGACCGAACAGCGGGGGCAGGCGCGCAGCCTGCCCGGGCTGGAAGTTCAAGGCATGGCCTGGGAGCGCTATACCGCACAGTTCGACCTGACCCTTGATACCTTCGAGCATGCCGACGGGCTGGGGGCCTCGCTGGTCTACGCCACGTCGCTGTTCGATCGCCCGCGCATCGAGGCGCTGGCGCAGCATTGGTGCAACCTGCTGGCCGACATCGTGCGTCAACCCCATCAGCGTGTCGCCGAACTGGCGATGCTGGGCAGCCAGGAGCGTGAGCAACTGTTGGCAAGGTGGGACCAGACTGGTGACGACCATCCGGAAGACCGTTTCGTCCATCAACTGTTCGCAGACCAGGTTGCCCGCACCCCCGAAGCCATCGCGATCCGCTTCGACGATCAACGCCTGAGCTACCGCCAACTCGATGCGCAGGCCAATCGCCTGGCGCACCGCTTGATCGAGCAAGGCGTCGGCCCGGAGGTCAGGGTGGTCATCGCCATGCGCCGCTCCACCGACATCATGGTGGCGTTCATGGCGGTGCTCAAGGCAGGTGGCGTGTATGTGCCGCTGGACATCGCCTATCCGCAGGACCGCCTGCGCTACATGATGCAGGACTGCGCTGCGGCCTTGGTGCTGACGCAGAGCGATGTGCTGGGCACGCTGCCAATCCCGCACGGGTTGCCGACGCTGGCGGTGGACCTGCCGGCCGCCTGGCATCAAGGCCCGGACACGGCGCCCGAGGTGGCGCTGTCAAAGCACAACCTTGCCTATGTGATCTACACCTCGGGTTCGACCGGCATGCCCAAGGGTGTCGCAGTGGCGCACGGGCCTCTGGCCTCGCACATTCTGGCCAATGGTGAACGCTATGAAACCGGCCCGCAGGATTGCGAGTTGCACTTCATGTCCTTCGCCTTCGATGGAGCCCATGAGGCCTGGATGCACCTGCTGATCAACGGCGCCAGTGTGCTGGTGCGTGACGACAGCCTGTGGCTGCCCGAGCAGGCCTACGCCGAGATGCACCGGCATGGCGTGACCATTGCTGTGTTCCCGCCGGTCTATCTGCAACAGCTGGCCGAGCATGCCCTGCGGGTGGGCAACCCGCCACCGGTGCGCATTTATTGCTTCGGTGGTGATGCCGTACCGCAAACCGGATACGAGCTGGCCTGGCAGGCCCTGCGCCCGCAATACATCTTCAACGGCTACGGGCCGACCGAAACGGTGGTCACACCGTTGCTCTGGAGCGCGTCGCCAGGCGATACCTGCGGCGCGGCCTACGCGCCTATCGGCCGCCTGGTCGGTCGCCGCCGCAGTTATGTCCTCGACGCCAGCCTCAACCTGGTGCCGTTGGGGCACAGTGGCGAATTGTTCCTCGGCGGGCTCTGCCTGGCGCGTGGCTATCTCGACCGGCCAAGCCTGACCGCCGAGCGCTTCGTCCCCGACCCGTTCGCCGCGAACGGCGAGCGGGTCTACCGCAGTGGTGACCTGACCCGCACCCGCGCCGACGGTCTGGTTGACTATCTGGGGCGCATCGACCATCAGGTCAAGATCCGCGGTTTCCGTATCGAGCTTGGCGAGATCGAGGCGCGGTTGCAGGATCACCCTGCGGTGCGCGAAAGTGTGGTCATCGACATCCAGGGCCCAGGCGGCAAGCAGCTCGCCGCGTATCTGGTCAGTGCGGATGTGCAGCTCGACGACCTGCCGGGGCAAAGCCTGCTGCGCAGCGAACTGCGCGATCACCTCAAGGCGACCTTGCCGGACTACATGGTGCCCACGCACCTGGTATTCCTCGACACGTTGCCGCTCACGCCCAATGGCAAGCTGGACCGCAAGGGCCTGCCAGCGCCTGACGTCACTCAGCTGCAGCAAGTGTACGTGGCACCTCGAAACGCGCTGGAGCAGACCATCGCCGGGATCTGGGCGGATGTTCTGAAAGTCGACAAGGTGGGGCTGTCCGACAACTTCTTCGAACTGGGTGGCGATTCCATCATTTCGATCCAGGTGGTCAGCCGCGCGCGCCAGGCGGGTATCCGCTTCACCCCCAAAGAGCTGTTCCAGCACCAGACCGTCCAAGGGCTGGCCTCGGTCGCCAGGCAAGGGGACGAGGGCGGATTGCTGATCGAGCAGAAGGCTGCCACTGGCCAGACCCTGCTGCTGCCGATCCAGCAATCGTTCTTCGAGCAGGACATTGCCCAGCGCCACCACTGGAACCAGGCGCTGTTGCTCAAGGCAGGTCAGGCGCTCGACAGCCAGACACTGGAGCAAGCGCTTCAGACCCTGGTGATCCACCATGACGCGCTGCGCCTGCGCTTCGATTGTGCAGAGGGTGAATGGACGGCTCGTTACGGTTCGCCAGAGCCACAGCAAGATCTGCTGTGGCAGGCTACTGTGGCGGATGCCGAGGCGCTTGAAGCGTTGTGCAATGACGTCCAGGGTAGCCTTGACCTGCAGCGCGGCCCGTTGCTGCGGGCATTGCTGGCAACCCTCGCGGATGGCAGCCAGCGCGTGTTGCTGGCGATCCATCATCTGGTGGTGGACGGGGTGTCCTGGCGCGTGCTGCTGGAAGACCTGCAAACCGCCTACCGCCAGTTGCACGCCGGCCAGCCAGTCGACCTGCCAGCCAAGACCAGCGCGACCCAGGCGTGGGCTGCGCACTTGCAGCGCTACGCACGCAGCGAAACGCTGCAGGCGCAGCTGGCTTACTGGCAGGCGCAACTCGGCCAGTCTGATGCAGACCTGCCTTGCGACAACCCGGGTGGCTCGTTGCATGGCATGCATGTCGGCACCGCCCGCACCCGTCTTGACTCGGCCAGTACCCGGCAACTGCTGCAACAGGCACCTGCTGCCTACCGTACGCAGGTCAACGACTTGCTGCTGACCGCACTGGCCCGCGTCATCGCACGCTGGACCCAGCGCAGCGACGTGCTCGTGCAACTGGAGGGGCATGGCCGCGAAGAGTTGTTCGATACCATTGACCTGACGCGGACCGTGGGCTGGTTCACCAGCGTGTTCCCGGTGCGACTGAGCCCGGAGCAGACGCTTGATGCGTCGATCAAGCGGATCAAGGAACAGCTACGGTCGATCCCGGACAAAGGCATCGGCTACGGTGCCCTGCGCTACCTGGGCGATGAGCAGGCCCGCGCAGCGCTTGCGCAGTTGCCGAACCCCCGCATCACCTTCAACTACCTGGGGCAGTTCGACGGCAGCTTCGCGCCGGGCTCGGACGCCGATGCGTCGGCATTCCTGGTGCCCGCTGGCGAAAGCGCCGGCGCCAGCCAGAGCAGCGAAGCGCCGCTGGACAATTGGTTGTCGATCAATGGCCAGGTCTATGCCGGTGAGCTGAACCTTGAGTGGACCTTCAGTCGCGACATGTTCAACGTTGACACGGTGCAGCGCCTGGCCGACCAGTTCGCTGCCGAGCTCAAGGCGATTGTCGAGCATTGCCTGGCGGATACCCACGCAGGTTTGACGCCTTCGGATGTTCCGCTGGCCGGGCTGACCCAGGCCCAACTGGACAGCCTGCCTGTTCCGGTGGCGCAGATCGAAGACCTCTATCCCCTTGCGCCCATGCAGCAGGGCATGCTGTTCCACAGCCTGTTCGAGCAAGGCGGGGGGCATTACATCAACCAGATGCGCGTCGACGTCAAAGGGCTCGACGTGCCACGCTTCAGGCTCGCCTGGCAGGCCGCTGTCGATCGCCATGAGGTGCTCAGGGCCAACTTCGTGACCTGCTTCCAGCACCCGCTGCAGGTCATTCGCAGGCAGCTCGAATTGCCGTTCACGTACCTGGACTGGGCCGGCATCGCCGAGCAGGGTGCGGCCCTGGACAGCTGGGCCGAAGCGGATCTGCGCAAGGGCTTCGACCTGCAGCATGACCCCCTGCTGCGCCTGGCGGTTATCCGCACCAGCGAAGCATCGTGCCATCTGGTCTTCACCAGCCATCACATTCTGATGGATGGCTGGAGCAATGCGCAGTTGCTCGCTGAGGTGCTCCAGGCTTATGCCGGGGTGCCGAACGGTGGGCTGACGGGCCGCTATCGCGATTACATCGAATGGCTGCAGCGCCAGGATGCCCTGCAAGCTCAGGCCTTCTGGCAGCAGCAGTTGCATGACCTGAACGAGCCTACGCGCCTGGCACTGGCCATGCGTCAGGACAAGGCCCGCCTGGGTACCGGCTACGGTGAACACCAGCAGCGCTTGAGCGAGCAGCAGACGCAGGCGCTGGCTGCTTTTGCCCGGCAGCAGCGGGTGACCGTCAATACCTTGGTGCAAGCGGCGTGGCTGCTGCTTCTGCAGCGTTACACCGGGCAATCGTGCGTGAGCTTCGGTGCGACGGTATCCGGTCGCCCGGCGGAGCTGCGCGGTGTCGAGCAACAGCTGGGGCTGTTCATCAACACGCTGCCGGTGGTCGCCAACCCGCGTCCGCAGCAGCGGGTGGCGGAATGGGTGCAGCAACTGCAGGCGCAGAACCTGGCGCTGCGCGAATACGAACACAGCCCCTTGTACGACATCCAGCGCTGGGCCGGATCGGGTGGGGAAGGGCTGTTCGATACCTTGCTGGTGTTCGAGAACTACCCGGTCGGCGATGCTCTGCAGCAGAGCGCACCCGCCGGACTCGTGTTCGGCAACGTGCACGGGCATGAACAGTCGAGCGTGCCGCTGACCTTGGCGATTGGCGCAGGTACGCACCTGTCGGTGCACTACAGCTACGACCGCCAGTGTTTCACGCAAGAAAGCATCGCGCAGATTGCCCGCCACTTCGGCACGCTGTTGCAGGCGCTGGTCGAGGATTCGCAGCAGGTGCTCGCTCGACTGCCTTTGCTCGAAGCAGAGGAGCGGCACGCAATCATTCATGACTGGAATCCGGCGCCTGTGAATCATCATCCCGATCAGTGTCTGCACCAGCTGATCGAAGCCCAGGCTGCGCGGACGCCGGAGGCCATTGCCGTGGTCTCGGGTGAGCGGACCCTCAGTTACAGCCAACTCAATCGGCGTGCCAATCAGCTGGCCCACAAGCTGCGCGAGCAGGGCGTGGGGCCGGATGTGCTGGTGGGGATCGCTGTGGATCGTGGCCTGGAAATGGTCATCGGGCTACTGGGCATCCTCAAGGCGGGAGGCGCCTATGTGCCGCTGGACCCGGAGTATCCGGAAGATCGTCTGGCTTACATGATGAGCGATAGCGGTATTCGCCTGTTGCTGACCCAGTCACATCTGCTCGCCCACTTGCCGCTGCCTGAGGATGTCGATTCGCTGCTCCTGGAGCCGTTCCCTGGCTACAGCGAAGCCAACCCGGTCAACTTCACGCAACCTGCAAACCTGGCTTACGTGATTTATACCTCGGGGTCCACCGGCAAACCCAAAGGGACCTTGCTGCCTCATCACAACGTCGTGCGGCTGTTCCAGGCAACCCAGGACTGGTTCGGGTTCGATAGCCGGGATGTCTGGAGCGTCTTCCATTCCTACGCGTTCGATTTCTCTGTCTGGGAACTGTTCGGTGCGCTGGTTCATGGGGCCAAGGCCGTGATCGTGACCAAGGACGTAGCCCGATCACCCGCGGAATTTCACGCATTGCTGATCCGTGAGCAGGTCACGGTGCTCAACCAGACACCTTCGGCGTTCAAGCAACTGATCGCGCATGCCTGCACACGACCGCAGGGGCAGTCTGAGCTTGCCCTGCGTTACATCGTGTTTGGGGGTGAAGCATTGGATGTCGGGAGCCTGGCACCGTGGTTCAACCACTTCGGCGACAGCCAGCCGACCCTGATCAACATGTACGGCATCACTGAAACCACGGTGCACGTCACCTACCGGCCTGTGAGTCGTGAAGATCTGCAGCGCGATGGTGTCAGCCCCATCGGTCAGGTGATTCCCGATCAGTCGCTGTACCTGCTTGATGCTGACTTCAATATCGCCGCCCCCGGTTGTCATGGCGAACTGCACGTTGGTCAGGCCGGCCTTGCCCGTGGCTATCACAGGCGCGCGGCGCTTACGGCGGAGCGGTTCGTACCCGACCCGTTCGATGGCAGCGAGCAGGGTGGTGGTCGCCTCTATCGCACCAGCGATCTGGCACGCTACCGCATGCAGGGTGCGATCGAATACGTCGGTCGTATCGATCATCAGGTGAAGATCCGAGGTTTCCGTATCGAGCTGGGCGAAATCGAGGCCAGGCTGCAGGAACATTCGCAAATCCGCGAAGCGGTGGTACTCGCTACTGACGGTCCGAGCGGTACGCAACTGGTTGCCTATCTGATCCCTGTCCAAGCGCCCTCGGCAGCGTTGCGCGAGAGCCTGCGCGAGCACCTTAAAGCGACGTTGCCCGAGCATATGGTGCCCGCCCATCAGGTGTTCCTGGAAACGCTGCCTCTTACGGCAAATGGCAAGCTCGATCGGCGAGCCTTACCCAAACCTGATGTCTCGCAGCTACAGCAGCAGTTCGTCGCACCACAGAGCCCGCTGGAGCAGGACGTTGCAGCGATCTGGGCCGATGTGCTGAAGCTTGAAAGGGTCGGTATGAGCGACAACTTCTTCGAGCTGGGCGGGCATTCGCTGCTGGCAGTCCAAGCGACCCAGCGTGTGCAGTTGCTGCTGGGGCTGGAGGTGCCGCTTTCGGCCTTGTTCGGTGCCGGGCGACTTGCGGACTACGTGGCGACGATGGCTGAGCTGGCGCCTGCCAGCGCAGCGGATGTCGATGAGTTGAGTGATTTCCTGGCAGAACTGGAGAGTGTTTGAAATGACGGCCCAGAACATCGAGCTGGTTAAACGGTTCCTGCATCTGCCACTGGAGCAGCGCAAGCAATTCTTTGAAAGGATGCAGTCCAAGGGCATGAGCTTCGCTCGGCTGCCGATCCCGCGGATACGGGACGAATGGGGGACCATCGGGTTGTCGTATGCCCAGCAGCGCCAGTGGTTCCTTTGGCAGTTCGAGCCCGAAAGCGCGGCCTACAACATCAGCATGGCCCTGCGTTTCAGGGGCGCATTGGACCCCGCGCTTCTGCAGCGTAGCCTGGAAGACCTGGTGCACCGCCACGAAAGCCTACGCACCGCTTTTGCCCAGGACGGCGACCAGCCTGTCCAGGTCATTGAACCGAGTGTGCGGGTGGAAATTGTGCGAGAGCCCTTTGCATCGGCACCAGACGCTGATTTTGCCGAGCGCCTTGAACGTCGCATCGAAGAAGAGGCCGGCCAGCCTTTCGACCTGGGGCAGGCGCCCCTGTGGCGAGTAAGGCTGCTGCAGGTGAACGAGGCCGATCATGTGCTGATCCTGGTCATGCACCATATCGTCTCCGATGGCTGGTCGATGCCGATACTGCTGGACGAGTGGATCCGCAGTTACGAGGGGCATCGCCTTGGCCAGCCGGCGTCGTTGCCGGAACTGCCGATCCAGTATGCCGACTATGCCATCTGGCAGCGCCGGTGCATGGAAGCGGGTGAGCTGGCGCGTCAGCTGGCGTACTGGGAGGCCGAGCTGGGGGGGGAGCTGCCGGTGCTGGAACTGCCGATCGACCGTCCTCGCCCGGCCGTGCAGAGCCGGGCAGGTGCAAGCCTGGATATCAGTCTGGACGACACACTGTGTGCCGGCCTCAAGCAACTGGCGCGTGATCGGGGCGTGACAGTGTTCATGCTTCTGCTGGCCAGCTGCCAGACCTTGCTGCACCGCTACAGCGGGCAGAACGATATCCGTGTCGGCATACCCACGGCCAACCGTAATCGAATGGAGACCGAAGGCCTGATCGGCTTTTTCGTCAACACCCAGGTACTCAAGGCGGAATTCGACCTGGGGATGACCTTCACTGAACTGCTTGAGCAGACTCAGCGACGAGTCTCGGGTGCACAGGCCCATCAGGACCTGCCGTTCGAGCAGCTGGTCGAAGCCTTGCAGCCAGAGCGCAGCCTCAGCCATAGCCCGTTGTTCCAGGTCATGTTCAATCACCAGACCGAAGCGCGCGGGCAGGGTCGGCAGCTGCCTGGCTTGGCTGTCGAGACCCTGAGTTGGGAACGCGGGACCGCGCAGTTTGACCTGACGCTGGAGACCGTGGAGCACGAGGCAGGGATTGCAGTGTCGCTGACCTACGCAACCGCGCTGTTCGACGAAGCCACCATTGCCCAGCTCGCCGGGCACTGGCAGGGCCTGTTGGCCGCCATCGTCGCCCAGCCGCAGCAGCGCATCGCCGAGCTGCCGCTGTTGAATGCCGCGCAGCAGCAACAGGTGGTCTACGACTGGAACCGCACCCACGCCGACTACCCGCTGGAGCAGTGCCTGCAGCAACTGATCGAGGCGCAAGTCGCCGCCAC
>NZ_JBICKE010000115.1:0-4646 GCF_043103865.1 Pseudomonas sp. yb_5 | reverse complement strand
AGCCTGTCAAGCGTTTATTTTGAAGTTTTTTGCGAGAAACTCGTTTAGCTTCAAACACTTGGCTCGCTGCAATCTCTCGTAGCGGGAGGCGAATCATACAGCACTTAGAAGCACTGTCAACCACCTTTTCAACCGCTTTCGATCATTTGATCGTAGCCCTTACAGCACCTTCAGAATTGTCTAACTCATTGAATTTCAAGGAGTTTGTCGTTCCGTTGTCGCTGGAAGTGGGGCGCATTATAAGGGGATTCGAGAGGGCGTCAACCTTTAATTTCAAGAAAGTGAAATATAAGGGGAAAAGACCGTATCGGGGCTGCCAAGTGTTCGCCACAACAGTTTCTGCGCCGGTGAGATCGAGCGCCGCCCGCGCGGCGCTTCGCGGGTAAACCCGCTCCTACGTTTGTTTCGGGCCAGTCCCTCCTGTGCCAGGCGCGCGCGGCCGCCTTGTTGGTACGCCGCGATATCGAGACAGGCACCAAGGCGTTCGCGCGCGAATCCCACAGGCATAATTGGCCCGAAACAAACGTAGGAGCGGGTTTACCCGCGAAGCGCCGCGCGGGCGGCGCTCGATCTCACCGGCACTGCAAGGGTTGTGGCGGACACATCTCACCGCCAACACCCTCTCAAAACAGCCCCCTCCCCCTACAACAGCAACCACCAAACCCCAAAAACAAAGCGGGGAGGCCTACCGGCCTCCCCGCTTCTATATAGCTACACCATCCAGGCAATCACTCAGCCTTGAGGGTAACCCGGCCAAACGACTTCTTGCCCGCCTGGCACACATGGGTAGCACCAAGGACAAACATGAAGTCCTTGTCGACCACTGCACCATCAACTTTCACCGCGCCGCTATTCAGCAAGTCTCGCGCCTGTGCCGAGTTCTTGACCAGACCAGCCCGGTTCAGCACCGCAGCAATTGGCAGGTCTTCCGCCGCAGCCACTTCGATCTCCGGCAAGTCCTCCGGCAGCTCGCCTTCCTTCATACGGTTACCGGCAGCACGGTGAGCACTGGCCGCAGCCTCCTCACCATGGAAGCGCGCCACAATTTCTTCCGCCAACTTGATCTTGATGTCACGCGGGTTGGCGCCGTTGGCGACGTCGGTACGGAACTGCTCGATTTCTTCCATCGAACGGAAGCTCAGCAGCTCGAAGTAACGCCACATCAGGGTATCCGGGATAGACACAAGCTTGCTGTACATCACCCCCGGCGCTTCCTGGATGCCGACATAGTTACCCAGCGACTTGGACATCTTCTTCACGCCGTCGAGCCCTTCGAGCAGTGGCATGGTCACGATGTTCTGCGCTTCCTGACCATAGGCGCGCTGCAGCTCGCGCCCCATCAGCAGGTTGAACTTCTGATCGGTACCACCCAGCTCTACATCCGCCTTCAGCGCCACCGAGTCGTAGCCTTGCACCAGCGGGTAGAGGAACTCGTGGATGGCAATCGGCTGATTGGTGGTGTAGCGCTTGTCGAAGTCGTCACGCTCCAGCATGCGCGCCACAGTGTACTGCGACGCCAGACGAATGAAGTCAGCGGGGGTCAGCTTGTCCATCCAGGTGGAGTTGAACGCGACTTCGGTCTTGGCAGGATCGAGGATCTTGAACACCTGCTGCTTGTAAGTCTCGGCGTTATCCAGCACCTGCTCACGCGTCAGCGGCGGGCGGGTGGCACTTTTGCCACTGGGGTCGCCGATCATGCCGGTGAAATCACCGATAAGGAAGATGACCTGATGACCCAGCTCCTGGAACTGACGCAGCTTGTTGATCAGCACCGTGTGACCCAGGTGCAGGTCAGGTGCAGTCGGGTCGAAGCCAGCCTTGATGCGCAGAGGCTGGCCGCGCTTGAGCTTCTCCACCAGTTCCGACTCGACCAGTACTTCTTCCGCACCGCGCTTGATAAGCGCCAGCTGCTCTTCAACCGACTTCATAGACAAACCCGCAAGGCTCAGATTCAGGGGGAGCCAACCATACAAGATCGGCTGTCAAATACAAGTTTCGCAAAGGAATGTGACCCGGGGACAGGCTTGCGGCGTCTACGCGCCCTTGCGTGAAAATGGATTTGGTTATATTTTATACAGTTATTTCATCTTCATCATGTCATTCATCTTTTCCATTTCACTTTTTCAAAGTCACCTTGCCTATGACCAACGAACCGCCTAAAGCGCCCCCGCTTTATCCGAAAAGCCATCTGTTGGCCGCCAGCGGCATTGCCGCCCTGCTCAGCTTGGCTCTACTGGTATTTCCATCCAGCGAAGTGGAAGCCAAGAAAACCACCCTCAACCTCGAGCTGGAGAGCCCTGCCGAGCAGTTGAAAGACGAGACCCGTGCTGCGCCACTGGTGCAGGCAGAACGCGGGCAAACCTCGCCTTTCGTCCAGATCGAAGACGCAGCCCCCGAGACTCAGAAGGCCGAACAGAAAGCCCCGGCCGCCGAAGCTACCAAAGAACCAGGCCACCGCGAGATCACCGTGGCCCGTGGCGATACACTGTCAACCCTGTTCGCCAAGGTTGGCCTGCCGGCCAATGCAGTGCATGACCTGCTGGCAAGTAACAAGCAGGCCAAGCAGTTCAGCCAGCTCAAGCACGGCCAAGTGCTGCAGTTCGAGCTCGACAAGGATGGCCAACTGGCCAGCCTGAGCAGCAAGGTCAGCAGCCTCGAAACCATTCACCTGACCAAGACTGCCAAGGGCTACACCTTCAATCGTGAAGTCAGCAAGCCGGTGGTGCGTACCGCCTATGCCCACGGTGTGATCAAGAGTTCGCTGTCGGCATCAGCCCAACGCGCCGGCCTGTCCCACAGCATGACCATGAGCCTGGCCCGCGTGCTGGGTTACGACATCGACTTCGCTCAGGATATTCGCCCGGGCGACGAATTCGACGTGGTCTATGAGCAGAAAGTGATAGACGGCAAGGTTGTCGGTACCGGCAATATCCTGTCCGCCCGCTTCACCAACCGCGGCAAGACCTATACCGCCGTGCGCTATACCAACAAGCAGGGCAACACTAGCTACTACACCGCCGACGGCAACAGCCTGCGCAAGGCCTTCATCCGTACCCCGGTCGACTTCGCCCGCATCAGCTCGCGCTTTTCCGCCGGCCGCAAGCACCCGATCCTGAACAAGATCCGCGCCCACAAGGGCGTCGACTACGCAGCTCCCCGCGGCACACCGATCAAGGCAGCTGGTGACGGCCGTATCGAACTGGCCGGTCGCCGAGGCGGCTACGGCAATACCGTGATTATCCAGCACGGTAACCGTTACAAGACGCTGTATGGCCATATGCAAGGCTTCGCCAAGGGCATCAAGACCGGCAGCACGGTCAAGCAGGGCCAGATCATTGGCTATATTGGCACCACTGGCCTGTCTACCGGCCCACACCTGCACTACGAGTTTCAGGTCAACGGCGTGCACGTCGATCCGCTGAGTCAGAAAGTGCCGATGGCCGACCCGATCGCCAGAAACGAGCGCCAGCGCTTCTTGCAGCAGAGCCAACCACTGATTGCCCGTATGGACCAGGAAAAGGCAACTCTGCTCGCAGCGAACAAGCGCTAAGCCATGGCGCTCTATCTGGGGGTGATGTCCGGCACCAGCCTTGATGGCCTGGACATTGCCCTGATCGAACAAGGCGAGCAGCTTGAGCTGCTCGCCACCCATTACCTGCCAATGCCCAACGACTTGCGTCAGGAGCTGCTTGCCCTGTGCAGCAGCGGCCCTGACGAGATCGCACGTGCGGCGCTGGCAGAAAACCGCTGGGCTAGCCTGGCAGGCGAAGGTATCCACCAATTGCTGGCTCGCCAAGGCCTGAAGGCGGAAGCCATCCGCGCCATTGGCAGCCACGGCCAGACCATCCGCCACGAGCCGGCACGTGGTTTTACCGTGCAGATCGGCAACCCGGCGCTGCTCGCCGAGCTTACTGGCATCAGTGTGGTCGCCGACTTCCGCCGCCGCGATGTGGCAGCCGGCGGCCAAGGCGCGCCGCTGGTGCCTGCCTTCCACGAAACCCTGTTCAGCCACCTTGGCCAGCGACTGGCAATCCTGAACGTGGGCGGCTTCAGCAACCTGAGCCTGATCGAACACGATAAACCGGTCCACGGCTTCGACTGTGGCCCGGGTAATGTGCTGCTGGACGCCTGGATCGAGCGAAAACTTGGCCAGGCCTACGATACCGATGGTGCCTGGGCTGCCTCAGGGGTTGTGCAAGCCAGCTTGCTCAACGCGTTGCTCAGCGACCCGTTCTTCGCCGACAGCGGCCCGAAGAGCACCGGCCGCGAGGTATTCAACCTGCCTTGGCTGGATGCTCACCTGGCCCGCCTACCCGTTTACCGCGACGAAGACGTACAGGCAACACTGCTGGAGCTGACCGCTCGCAGCATCATCGAGTCGTTGAGCAACGCCCAGCAAGCCACAGAAGCGCTTCTTGTATGTGGTGGTGGCGCACGTAACGGTGCGCTGATGGCCCGCCTCGGTCAGTTGTTACCCGAAGCCCATGTCGCCAGCACTGGCGCCCATGGTGTGGACCCGGATTGGGTCGAGGCCATGGCCTTTGCCTGGCTGGCCCATTGCTGCCTGGAAGGCATCGCGGCCAACCGCCCCACCGTTACTGCCGCCAAAGGGTTGCGCATACTGGGCGCGATCTACCCGGCATGAC
>NZ_JBICKE010000114.1:0-3282 GCF_043103865.1 Pseudomonas sp. yb_5 | reverse complement strand
ACGCCGCTGGAGCTGACGGACAGTGACGGGCAGATCATTTGGCAGGCGACGTACCGTTGTTGGGGGGCTGTAGAGCAACTGCCTGTTAATAAGGTTGAGCAGAATCTACGCTTCCAAGGCCAATACTTTGATGTCGAAACCGGACTGCATTACAACACTTTCAGATTCTATGATCCTAAGGTTGGCCGATTTTTGACTCAGGACCCCATAGGCTTGGCAGGGGGCTTGAATATATATTCGTACGCTGAAAACCCTATCCAAGAAATCGATCCGCTGGGGTGGTGCTCTACGAAACTGGGTAATAACATGGGGGCCAGAAAGGGGGATGGAATGGCTAATCATCATTTAATCCCCGAAGAAATAATGAAAAAGCCTCGTTACGAAAAAATGTTTAACAGGCTTCGGTCAATGGGCTTTAATGATGATGGTGCATCCAATGGTATATTTTTGCCGGGTAGTAAGAAGCTAACGCAAAACATTGATCTGCCAGGGCATTGGTCAAGTCATGCTAAATATACTAAGGTCATTGAGTCTAAGATTTCTGCTTTGAATGACGCCTTTAGGGCTGGTAAGGTTTCTGATACGCAATTGGTATTAGGTATAGGTAAAATCCAGAATTTCGCGAGAGAAAGTCTGGAGAATAATACGTTTGTTGTGGATGCGATCACTGGGAGGCTTTTGTGAGTGGTTCCAATTATTACGTTTTACGCTATGACCCGCAGGGCAGTGGCTGCCCAATCGTGTTGTCAGGTTTTTTTAATTGTAGTGAGTTTGAATGGGATCCGTTTGAGCCAAGTCCGCTGGGGCTAAATATAACAAAAAAATATGTTTTAAAGCTGTCCGGGCTTGAAATGGAGTTGTCGGATCTGGAGTTTGATTACTACAGCATCGGTGATACTTATGTTTCGAAAAAATTTTTAGAGGTTTGCGATGAGGTTGGGGGGAAGTATAAGGCTATTCCTTTGGAGATAACCTATAAGGAGCAGTCTAGGAAAGGGGAGTTTTTCATTTTTCTTCCTGGTGAAAGTTTAGCGGCTCTGGATAAGATTGAGTCGGTATTCGAAACATCCAAGGACCTGGAGACCGGTCTCGAAATTGAAAGTCATATTTATACGGGGGCGGTGAATATTGATGCTATAAGTAGGTTTGTGGTTTCCCCAGAGCTGCAGTCGGATATTTTTAGATGTCAAGAAACCTTAGAGCTGTTTTGTAGTGAGAGGTTCAAGTCGGCGGCAACTGGCTTGAAGGGTGTTTCGTTTGAAAAAGTTGATGATAATTATTCGTATGATGCATGGGCTGAATTGAACGATATTTGAAGGCTCTAAGAGCTTTGCGAGGGGCTAGATGTCTTTGATTGTTGCGTGTCACGCCAGACCTTTGAAAATATGCAGCGCGTTGGTTCTGCCTAACAGGCGGCAGTGCCAGCGTTGCTTTTTTAGCACAGCGAGTGTAAGCGAAGCCTTCGCTCGTCAATCTTTAGACGGCGTGTCTCAGGGGGCTATAATACGATGCTTGGGATATATGGCTTTCAAAAAAATCATGTTGTTCCCGCGGCAGCTATCTAAGAATGCTGCAAGCAAGTGGGTGAGGTAACTGTTCATAATTTATACAATATTGATTTCCTGCCGAAATGTGAGGAGAGTCACCGGGTGTGAACGGTATATCGAAGCTCTTCCGCGTAATAATACTTCGACCATAGAGAAAAACTGGATGTTATTCACGATTACGTAAAAAGGTTGAACCAAAGCGGACTATCAAAAGGCTAACTCACGGAGTCATGGTTGATGAGAGAAAGGGATTGCGCGCAGATGAGTCGGCGCTGAATAAAAACTCTGCTAGAGAACCAGCTTGTGGTTAGGAATCATATACTTTCTATTTCAGATGATTACCCTGAGAGTTACTGGCTGAAGGTAAAGATGTTGTCAGGTGAAGAATCTGGGGTTTTTAAAGAGGGTGTGGCTGTAAGCAAGGATATAAAAGTCTGCTTCGAGGGATCAAAAAGGGTCAGTGCCTCCAAGCTCTTGAGCTATGATTTTTTTTACAGTGACGGGCCCAATTTGATTTCGCCACGGCTCTACGAATTAATGAGGGCAGAAAACATTTCTGGTGTTCAGTTTGTGGATGCGGATCTACTGATAGGTGAGGTTTCCTATGCTGGTTACAAAGTGTTCAGCGTGATTGATAAATCACCAGCTTTTAACTTGAAGGAGTCCGTTAGCGAACCGTTGCTTAGCTATATGCCAGATGGCCCTAGATGGTTCAGCAAGATAGTTTTGGATGATGAGGCAATACTTTCTAGTGACGTCGTTAGGGCTGAAGAGGAAAGCTCCGTCATTGTGGTGGCTGCTCGCGTCAAGTCTATTTTTGAAAATAGCTCGGTTCGCGGAGTGCAGTTTAAGGATTAGACATCTTGTCTTCGGGTCTTTCGAGATTTACTTTCTGCATAAGTTTTGTTGTGAGAGTTTGGTGGTGTGATCTTTAACAGTTAAGTATTGGACTGGCTCTGCCAAAGTGTTAGCGGAGCCAGTATTTTTACGGCATATATCGGCTAGCGCATCTACAACCCGTACAAGCAGGTGTACTTGGTGTGCACCGAGGGCGACCACTTCCTGCACTTCACTCGCACACCCGACGGAACATTGATCGACATCAGCGCCACCGGCGGCCCCCGCGTGCACCTGCAGTACGACAACCCGCTGGGTCGCCTAACCGACATCAAGCGCGTGGTGAACAACGAAGCGGTGGAAACGCTTATCACCACCTGACCACGCTGGTGACCCAGGTCAGCTACCCGGATGGCAGCACCTGGCGAGCGCGCTACGACGACAAGGGCAACCTGCTCGCCGAATTCGATGCCCTCGGCCAGATGACCGAGTACCTGAACAGCGATGACGGCCTGCCGCACACCATCATCGATGCGACCTACAAGTCCAAGTACCTGTGGTGGAACACCTTGGCCCAGGTCGAGCGCTACCAGGACTGCTCGGGCAAGAGTACGTACTACCGCTATGACGAGCGCCAGCACCTGGTCGCGGTAACGGACGCGCTAAACCAGACCACCACGCTGGCGCGCAAGCCCGACGGCGAAGTGCTGCGCATCAGCCACCCGGACGGCACCACGGAAAGCTTCACCTACAACGTCTACGGTCAGGTGCTCAGCCACACCGACGGCAAGGGCCAGACCACCCGCCTGATGCGCACGGCCCGTGGCCTGCCGAGCAGCCGCCAGGATGCCAAGGGCCAGCGGGTTCGCTACGAGTACGACAAGGCCATTCGCCTGAC
>NZ_JBICKE010000113.1:0-16661 GCF_043103865.1 Pseudomonas sp. yb_5 | reverse complement strand
GGCCGGTACAGGCTCAACAGCAATCACATGTCATCGAAATACCGCTCATGCCAATCCACCAGCGGCTGCGGCGAATTCAGCTTTTGCCCGTAGATCACCGAATACGACAGCACGTTCTGCACATATTGGCGTGTTTCGTCGAACGGGATCGACTCTACCCACACATCGAAGCTCAGGTGCTTGGCGCCTTTGAGCCACTGGCGAACGCGCCCGGGGCCGGCGTTGTAGGCTGCCGAAGCCAGCACCCGGTTGCCGTTGAACTGGCTGTGTACCTGGCTCAGGTAGGCTGCACCCAGCTGGATGTTCTTGTCCGGGTTCAGCACTTGCGCCGGTGATGCCAGCGGGATACTGAACTTGCGTGCGGTTTCCTTGGCCGTGGCCGGCATCAGCTGCATCAGGCCGCTGGCGCCCACGGGAGAGCGTGCGTCCTCCATGAAGGCGCTTTCCTGGCGAGTGATGGCGAATACCCAGCTCGAATGCAGGCCGCGAACCTTGGCTTCACGCACCAGCGTGTCGCGGTGGGCCATGGGGAAGCGGATGTCCAGGTCGTCCCAGTAGCGGGCCTGGCTGATGGTGCGGATGGCCGGAAAGTACCAGCGCAGCTCGTAGGCCAGGCGAGCCTGTGCAACCATTTCGTCACGGGTGAAGTGGCGGCTGACGTGGTACCACTCACGGCGGCCGTCGACAATCTGGCCACGGGCGTGGAATTCCAGTGCGCGCTGGATACCGGGCGTGTTACGGACCTTCTTGACCAGTTGCGGGCTCAGCAGCAGCGGCTTGTTGTTCAGCTGGTACGGTGCCTGTGCCCGGTCGGCGGCGAGAAAGCCATAGAAGTCACGCTCACGCGCTGCGGCCTTGTAAAGCAGCGGAACCTGCGGGTTGTTTGGCTGTGCCAGTTCCAGGCTGCGAGCCTGCCAGTACCTCCAGCGGCTGGTGCTGGCCAGGTCCTGGGGAAGGCGCTTGGTCAGCTCGTAGGCGTCCTCCCAGCGGCCCAGGCGCAGCAGCAGGCGAAGGCGCCATTCGCTGACGGTGTTGTCACGCAGCTCGGGGTCGTAGCGGGTCATCAGACCGAGCGCGCGTGGGTCGTAGCGGCGTGCGAGGGTCAGGCCGATTTCGCGGGCGATGGCCACCTTTTCATCACGCGAGAAGTGCATGCGCTGGGCGTAATCGTCGAGCAGTGCCATGGCCCGCTCCGGGTTCTGCCGGGCCAGGCGGCGAAGGCCGAGGCTGACCACGTCGGACATGGCCTCGTTGACCGGGGTAAAGCGCGACGGCTGGTTGAGCAGCTCAGGCTTCTGCGCTACGTCGACCAGCAGGCGCCCCTGCGGGCGGAGGGTGGTCAGGCCCTTGGCCAGCGTGTTTGCCAGGCCGTAGTTGCGCGCCTGGGCTGCCAGCTTGGTGCGTGCCCAGCGCTTGGCTTCGGTCAACTGGCCTTCGGCTGCCCACATGCCGAACAGCGCGTCGCAGGCGGCAGGTTGCGATTTGCCGACGTTCCACAGCTTGTCGGCGGTGGCGTAACCTTCGGCGCGCAAGCCGTGGCTGAGCTGGTATTGGCCGTTGAGGCAGTCCAGTTCGGTAAAATTGAGCTTGGGGTCGTAGTACTTGACGAAGGTATCCCACTCGCCACGTTCGGCCAGCCAGCGCAACCAGCGCAGCTTCATCCAGTTGGCCTGGGGCAGGTCGCCATGCTTGGCAAGAAAACCTTCGATTTCCTGATTGCTGGCGCTTTTCAGGCGTGCTGTGAGTTCATCGTAGGCCAGGTAGGGCGTCAGCGGGTAGTCCTTCAAGGCCTGGGCATAGCGCAGGTACGGGCCTTTGTCGCCTTTGGCCAGCGCTCGCTTGGCCTCGTCGTAGTACTGGCGTTGCAGGGTCAGGTCGGCGGCCTGCGCCACGCAGGTGGCGGCGGTAAGCAGCAGGCAGGATGCAATATGTAACAGGCGGCTGCGCATGATACGTCCGGGCAGTTGAACCATGGGGAGTGTCGGCGGAGCCAGCACTGTTGGAAGCTATTGCCTTAGCTTAGCCGTTTGCCGGCGGTGGGTGAAAGCGCTGTGCGTGTATCGGGATATTAAGTTCGACCAGATGTCGCCAGGCGTTCGCCGGTTGGCCTGGCGGATGCCGTCGGGGCCCAAGTCAGGTAGAATGCGCGCCCGATTTATGGAGACCAACATGACCCTGCTCAAATTCAGCGATGTGTCCCTCGCATTCGGCGCCATGCCGCTGCTGGACAAAGTGTCCTGGCAGATCGCTCGTGGCGAGCGGGTGTGCATCATCGGCCGCAACGGCACCGGCAAGTCGAGCATGCTGCGCCTGGTCAAGGGCGAGCAGAAGGGCGACGACGGCGAAATCTGGCGTGCCCCGGGCCTGAAGATCGGTGAGCTGCCACAGGAGCTGCCGGTGGCCGACGAGCGAACGGTGTTCGACGTCGTAGCCGCTGGTCTGGAGGGCGTGGGCGAGTTGCTGGCGCAGTTCCACCACCTGAGCATGAACATCCAGGGCGATGAAGACCTGGAAAAACTCATGCACGTCCAGCATGAGCTGGAAGCCCGCGACGGCTGGCGCCTGCAGCAGGTGGTGGAAAGCACGCTCAGTCGCCTGCAACTGCCGGCCGACAAGACCCTGGCCGAGCTGTCCGGTGGCTGGCGCCGCCGCGTGCTGCTGGCCCAGGCGCTGGTGTCCGAGCCCGACCTGCTGCTGCTCGACGAACCGACCAACCACCTGGACATCGGTGCCATTGCCTGGCTCGAAGAGGCCCTGCGTGGCTTCAACGGCGCGGTATTGTTCATCACCCACGACCGTTCGTTCCTGCAGAACCTGGCCACCCGCATCCTCGAGCTGGACCGTGGCGGCCTGATCGACTGGAACGGCGACTACGCCAGCTTCCTGGTGCACAAGGAGGCCGCACTGGCCGCCGAGGAAACCGCCAACGCGCTCTTCGACAAGCGCCTGGCCCAGGAAGAAGTGTGGATTCGCCAGGGTATCAAGGCCCGCCGTACCCGCAACGAAGGCCGTGTGCGTGCACTGAAGGCCCTGCGTGTGGAGCGTGGCGAGCGCCGCGAACGACAGGGCAAGGCCAACATTCAGATCGAAGCAGCGGACAAGTCCGGCAAGCAGGTGATGGTGCTGGAAAATGTCAGCTTCCATCACCCGGACGGGCCTCTGCTGGTCAAGGACTTTTCCATGGTCCTGCAGCGGCAGGACCGCATCGGTCTGCTGGGCGCAAACGGCACTGGCAAGACCACTTTGCTCAAGATGATGCTGGGCGACCTTGAGCCTACTGCGGGCAAAGTGGAGCGTGGCACCAAGCTCGAGGTGGCTTATTTCGACCAGATGCGCCACCAGCTCGACCTGGAAAAGACCGTGATCGACAACCTGGCCGAAGGCCGTGATTTCATCGAGATCGATGGTCAGAACCGCCACGTGCTGAGCTACCTGGGCGACTTCCTGTTCAGTCCCCAGCGTGCGCGCACGCCGGTCAAGGCGCTGTCAGGTGGTGAGCGTGCGCGGCTGCTGCTGGCCAAGCTGTTCAGCAAGCCGGCCAACCTGCTGGTGCTCGACGAACCGACCAACGACCTGGACGTGGAAACCCTCGAGCTTCTGGAAGAGGTGCTGTCCAACTACAAAGGCACCGTGCTGATGGTCAGCCACGACCGGGCCTTCCTCGACAACGTCGTTACCAGCACGCTGGTGTTCGAAGGCGAGGGTAAGGTGCGTGAGTATGTGGGCGGCTACGAGGACTGGATTCGCCAGGGCGGCTCGCCGAAATTGCTGGGTGTGACCGAGAGCAAGGGCGGCAAGTCTGCGCTCAACAGCGCGGTGGTTGAGAAGGTCGAGGCCAAGCCTGAACCTGTTGTTGCGGCGGTGGTGGAAGAGCCTTCGAAGAAGAAACTCAGCTACAAGCTGCAGCGTGAGCTGGAAATGCTGCCGGGGCAGATCGACGAGCTGGAACAGCGGATGGCCGAGGCTCAGGAAGAAGTGAATGCGGCGGGCTTCTATCAGCGGCCAATTGCAGAAACTTCGGCGGTGCTGGCACAGATCGAGAAGCTGCAGGGCGAGCTGGATGTATTGGTAGAGCGCTGGGCTGAGCTGGAAGGCTGACTGGCGTTAGCCTGTTCCGGCCTCTTCGCGGGTAAACCCGCTCCTGCAGGGATCGCCATACCCTTGCAGGCGCAGGCTTGCACGCGAAGAGGCCGGTTCAGGTCGAATCAATCCTTCTTCAGCAAGCGTACCGCCAGCACGTCACACGGCGCGCCGTGCAGCACATCGTTGGCCGTGGAGCCCAGCAGCAATGCCAGGCCGTGACGACCATGGCTGCCGACCACGATCAGGTCGCAGTTCTGGTCCTTGGCCAGCTGGTGGATTTCCTGGCGCGGTTGGCCGTAGGTCAGGTGCGAGTCGCCGCGGTTGATTTCCGGGTATTTGTGGAACAGGCGGTCCATGCGCTCCTTGGCTTGGTCGAACTGCTGCTGTTGCAACTGCGACAGGTCCATCGGTACGTCACCGCCGAAAGCCATGGCCATCGGCTCGACAATGTGCACCAGGGATACCTTGGCATTCGAAGGTTCTGCCAGCGCCATGGCGCGCTTGATCACCGGGTCGCACTCTTCGGTCAGGTCGACAGCGACCAACAAATGTTCGTATTTCATGAGCGGTACTCCTGACAATCGCGATAGAAGAAGTATGGTCGCTTTAGGGCGGGTCCACCGTGAAAATGGCTAACCAGCTCATTTGCAACGTTTTATGGGAACTACTGATATGACGGTATTGCTGGTGGTGTCAATCCTTGCGCTGATTCTCAGCCCGCTTTCCTGGCTGCGCAGTTCGCGCAAGCAGAGCGAGCAGATGAAGTTGCGCCTGGAGGCTCGGCGCATGGGGCTGGCCATGCAGCTGGCGCCTCAGCAGTGGCCGCATTGGCTGGAAAAAGAGCCGCCAAGCCCCTGCCCGCAATATCACCGAGCCCGGCGTCGTGGGCATGAGGACAGTTTCAGCTTCTGGCAGGTCAGCCCCGGGGTGTGGTGGAATCAGTGGCGCGAGCCCTGCGAAGACCCACGCTTCATGGGCGCCTTGTCGCGTTTGCCGGCGAGTGTGTACAAGGTGGAGGCCGATGCGCGGATGATTGCCTTGTACTGGACCGAGCGCGGCGATACTGCTGTGTTGCAGGATGTTGCCTACGCCCTCGAAACCTTGGCTTGAGCTCAGCCCATATGCGCCCCTGTAGGCGAGGATTCACCTGCGAACACCGGCAGGGCCGGTGCCAAGCTCCGCGGTGCCTGCTTCGCGGGTAAACCCGCTCCTACGGGGGCGGAATCCAGCCTGGTCAATCTGTTCTATAACGACAAAGCGGCGGCTCGGCATGACCCTGAAGGGGTGGGGTGCCAAGTCGCCGCTTTGCGTTCTGCTGCGCAGAAAAGGCCAGGCAGGCCGGGTATTCATGCAAGCAAGTGCCAGTGTAGTCGCCCTGGCTCGCCGCGCAAGCGCAAAGCACTCCAGCCAATACGTGTGGTCAATCGCTGACATGAATGACCGGCGATCACTGTCATCATGTTTTGTACCCGGGCGATAGAAAATGACTGGAAAGTCGCGCTTTCGCCGTGCTCGTGAGCATTTGACAACGCCCATCTTTTCGGAGAATGTGTGCACACCCAAATCAAACGGGCGTATGAATTGAGCGTTTGTATGTCATCACGCCAAGCCATACTTCCGACTAGCGCGCTGACGGGTGTGCCTGGGGCAGGGCAGCTAGGCCTGCTTTTGCTGCAGCGATCGGCGTGTACAGTTCAGCTTCCATATCGTGGAGATCAGTTGATGATTTACGAAGGTAAAGCCATCACGGTTAAGGCTCTTGAAAGTGGCATCGTCGAGCTCAAGTTCGACCTCAAGGGTGAGTCCGTCAACAAGTTCAACCGCCTTACCCTGAGCGAGCTGCGCCAGGCCGTCGATGCCATCCAGGCCGATGCCTCGGTCAAGGGCGTGATCGTCAGCAGTGGCAAGGACGTGTTCATCGTCGGCGCCGACATCACCGAGTTCGTCGACAACTTCAAGCTGCCTGAGGCCGAGCTGGTCGCTGGCAACCTGGAAGCCAATCGCATCTTCAACGCCTTCGAAGACCTCGAAGTGCCGACCGTTGCCGCCATCAACGGCATCGCGCTGGGCGGCGGCCTGGAAATGTGCCTGGCGGCCGACTACCGGGTCATGTCCAGCAGCGCCAGGATCGGCCTGCCGGAAGTCAAGCTGGGTATCTACCCGGGCTTTGGCGGTACCGTGCGCCTGCCGCGCCTGATCGGCTCGGACAACGCCATCGAGTGGATCGCCGCCGGCAAGGAAAACCGCGCCGAAGACGCCCTGAAAGTGGGGGCCGTCGACGCCGTGGTCGCCCCTGAGCTGCTGCTGGCCGGTGCCCTCGACCTGATCAAGCGTGCTATCAGTGGCGAGCTGGACTACAAGGCCAAGCGCCAGCCGAAGCTGGAAAAGCTCAAGCTCAATGCCATCGAGCAGATGATGGCCTTCGAGACCGCCAAGGGCTTCGTCGCAGGCCAGGCCGGGCCGAACTACCCGGCCCCGGTCGAAGCGATCAAGAGCATCCAGAAAGCCGCCAACTTCGGTCGCGACAAGGCCCTGGAAGTCGAAGCCGCGGGATTTGCCAAGCTGGCCAAGACCTCGGTCGCCGAGAGCCTGATCGGCTTGTTCCTCAACGATCAGGAACTCAAGCGCAAGGCCAAGGCGCATGACGAGATCGCCCACGACGTGAAGCAGGCCGCCGTCCTCGGCGCCGGCATCATGGGCGGCGGTATCGCCTACCAGTCGGCGGTCAAAGGTACGCCGATCCTGATGAAGGACATCCGCGAGGAAGCCATTCAACTGGGTCTGAACGAGGCCTCCAAGCTGCTCGGCAACCGCGTCGAGAAGGGCCGCCTGACCCCGGCCAAGATGGCCGAGGCCCTCAACGCCATTCGCCCGACCCTGTCTTATGGCGATTTCGCCAATGTCGACATCGTCGTCGAGGCTGTGGTCGAGAACCCGAAGGTCAAGCAAGCGGTACTGGCGGAAGTGGAAGGCCAGGTGAAGGACGATGCGATCCTCGCTTCCAACACCTCCACCATCTCCATCAACCTGCTGGCCAAGGCGCTCAAGCGTCCGGAAAACTTCGTCGGCATGCACTTCTTCAACCCGGTGCACATGATGCCGCTGGTTGAAGTGATCCGTGGCGAGAAGTCCAGTGAAGTGGCGGTTGCCACCACCGTGGCCTACGCCAAGAAAATGGGCAAGAACCCGATCGTGGTCAACGACTGCCCGGGCTTTTTGGTCAACCGCGTGCTGTTCCCGTACTTCGGCGGCTTCGCCAAGCTGGTCAGCGCCGGCGTCGATTTTGTGCGCATCGACAAGGTCATGGAAAAGTTCGGCTGGCCGATGGGCCCAGCCTACCTGATGGACGTGGTCGGCATCGACACCGGTCACCATGGCCGCGATGTGATGGCCGAAGGTTTCCCGGACCGGATGAAGGACGAGCGTCGCTCGGCCGTTGATGCGCTGTACGAGGCTAACCGCCTGGGTCAGAAGAACGGCAAGGGCTTCTACGCCTACGAAACCGACAAGCGCGGCAAGCCGAAGAAGGTTTTCGATGCCGCCGTGCTCGACGTGCTCAAACCGATCGTGTTCGAGCAGCGTGAAGTGACCGATGAAGACATCATCAACTGGATGATGGTCCCGCTGTGCCTGGAGACTGTGCGCTGCCTGGAAGACGGCATCGTCGAAACCGCCGCCGAAGCCGATATGGGGCTGGTCTACGGCATTGGTTTCCCTCCCTTCCGCGGTGGTGCGCTGCGTTACATCGACTCGATCGGTGTGGCCGAATTCGTTGCCCTGGCCGATCAGTACGCCGACCTGGGGCCGCTGTACCACCCGACCGCCAAGCTGCGTGAAATGGCCAAGAACGGCCAGCGCTTCTTCAACTGAGCGGTCAACGAGCTAGAGCGAGAGATTTGATATGAGCCTGAATCCAAGAGACGTGGTGATTGTCGACTTCGGTCGCACGCCAATGGGCCGCTCCAAGGGTGGCATGCACCGCAATACCCGCGCTGAAGACATGTCGGCGCACCTGATCAGCAAACTGCTGGAACGCAACGGCAAGGTCGACCCGAAAGAAGTCGAGGATGTGATCTGGGGCTGCGTCAACCAGACCCTGGAGCAGGGCTGGAACATCGCCCGCATGGCGTCGCTGATGACCCCGATCCCGCACACCTCTGCGGCGCAGACCGTCAGCCGCCTGTGCGGTTCGTCGATGAGCGCCCTGCACACGGCTGCCCAGGCGATCATGACCGGTAACGGTGATGTGTTCGTGGTGGGTGGCGTGGAGCACATGGGCCACGTCAGCATGATGCACGGTGTCGACCCCAACCCGCACCTGTCCTTGCATGCCGCCAAGGCTTCCGGGATGATGGGCCTGACTGCGGAAATGCTCGGCAAGATGCACGGCATCACCCGTGAGCAGCAGGACCTGTTCGGCTTGCGTTCGCACCAGCTGGCCCACAAAGCCACTGTCGAAGGCAAGTTCAAGGATGAGATCATCCCGATGCAGGGCTACGACGAAAACGGCTTCCTGAAGGTGTTCGATTTCGACGAAACCATTCGCCCGGAAACCACCCTCGAAGGCCTGGCGTCGCTCAAGCCTGCGTTCAACCCGAAAGGCGGTACTGTCACTGCCGGTACCTCGTCGCAGATTACCGACGGCGCATCGTGCATGATCGTGATGTCCGGCCAGCGTGCGATGGACCTGGGTATCCAGCCATTGGCGGTGATCCGTTCGATGGCAGTGGCCGGTGTCGACCCGGCAATCATGGGCTATGGCCCGGTGCCATCGACCCAGAAAGCCCTCAAGCGTGCCGGTCTTACCATGGCTGACATCGACTTCATCGAGCTCAATGAAGCCTTCGCTGCACAGGCCCTGCCAGTGCTGAAAGACTTGAAAGTGCTCGACAAGATGGATGAGAAGGTTAACCTGCACGGCGGCGCGATTGCCTTGGGCCACCCGTTCGGTTGCTCCGGGGCGCGGATTTCGGGCACCCTGCTCAACGTCATGAAGCAAAATGGCGGTACGCTGGGTGTTGCGACCATGTGCGTCGGCCTGGGCCAAGGTATCACTACTGTCTTCGAACGCGTCTGATCGCGTAGCGGGACAGCAACCGGGGCCTTGTGCCCCGGTTTTGTTTTTTCAGGTTTTATTCAAGAGGGTGTGCAACATGCAGATACAACCAGGCGTCTACCGGCATTACAAAGGGCCTGAGTACCGTGTCTTCAGTGTTGCGCGGCACTCCGAAACCGAAGAGTGGATGGTGTTCTACCAATGCCTGTATGGTGATTACAGCTTCTGGGTACGCCCCCTTTCGATGTTCGAGGAGTCCGTAGAAGTTGACGGCGAGCAGGTGCCACGCTTTGCTTTGGTCAAGGCCGAAGAGGGGCTGCCCGGGTTGCTGGGCAAGTCGCACGACTGATCGTCCGAGCTTGACCTCACACTTTTGCCACTATATATAGCGGTGCCGCGTCTGGCACTTGGCGCGTTTTTTATCTTCAGATTCAGGAATACTCCGATCCATGGGCAAATCGCTGGTCATTGTGGAATCCCCGGCCAAGGCCAAGACCATCAACAAGTACCTGGGCAACCAGTACGTGGTGAAGTCGAGTATCGGCCATATCCGAGACCTCCCCACCAGCGGTTCGGCCAGCGCGAGCAAAGAGCCGGCCGCCAAGCGTGGCAAGGCTGCGGGTGAGGCGCCGGCGCTTTCGCCGAAAGAAAAGGCCCGCCGCCAGCTGGTGGCGCGCATGGGCGTCGACCCCGACCATGGCTGGAAGGCCAAGTACGAGATCCTGCCTGGCAAGGAAAAGGTGATCGAAGAGCTGCGCCGCCTGGCCAAGGATGCCGACACCATCTATCTCGCAACCGACTTGGACCGCGAAGGGGAAGCCATTGCCTGGCACCTGCGCGAGGCCATCGGGGGTGACGACACCCGCTACAAGCGCGTGGTGTTCAACGAAATTACCAAGAAGGCCATTCAGGAGGCCTTCTCGCAGCCGGGCGAGCTGGACATCGACCGGGTCAACGCCCAACAGGCGCGGCGTTTCCTCGACCGCGTGGTCGGTTACATGGTTTCGCCATTGCTGTGGGCCAAGATTGCTCGCGGCCTGTCCGCTGGCCGTGTGCAGTCGGTAGCGGTAAAGCTGGTGGTGGAGCGCGAGCGCGAGATCCGCGCGTTCATCCCGGAAGAGTACTGGGAAATCCACGCCGACCTCGGCACCGCCAAGAACGCCAAGGTGCGTTTCGAGGTGGCGCGCGAGAAGGGCGAGGCCTTCAAGCCGCTGAACGAAGCTCAGGCCATGGCGGCGCTGGATAAGCTCAAGGCTTCCAGCTACAGCGTGGTCAAGCGCGAAGACCGTCCGACCAGCAGCAAGCCATCGGCCCCCTTCATTACTTCCACCTTGCAGCAAGCGGCCAGTAACCGCCTGGGCTTCGGTGTGAAGAAAACCATGATGATGGCCCAGCGCTTGTACGAAGCCGGTTACATCACCTACATGCGTACCGACTCGACCAACCTGTCGGCTGACGCCCTGGATATGGCACGCAGCTACATCGAGCGGGAGTTCGGCAAGCAGTACCTGCCGGAGGCGCCACTGGTTTACGGCAGCAAGGAGGGCGCCCAAGAGGCGCACGAAGCGATTCGACCTTCTGACGTGAATACCCATCCGACCAAGCTTAGTGGCATGGAGCGTGATGCCGAGCGCCTGTACGAGCTGATCTGGCGCCAGTTCCTGGCTTGCCAGATGCCGCCAGCGCAGTACCTGTCCACCAGCGTCACCGTCGCTGCCGGCGATTTCGAGCTGCGTGCCAAGGGCCGCATCCTCAAGTTCGACGGCTACACCCGTGTGCTGCCCCAGCAGAGCAAGCCGGGCGAAGACGACGTGCTGCCAGAAATGGTTCAGGGTGAAGCGCTTAAACTGATTCAGATCGACCCGAGCCAGCACTTCACCAAGCCACCGGCGCGCTTCACCGAAGCCAGCCTGGTCAAGGAAATGGAAAAGCGCGGCATTGGCCGCCCATCGACCTACGCGGCGATCATTTCCACCATCCAGGACCGTGGCTATGTGACGCTGCACAACCGCCGCTTCTACTCCGAGAAGATGGGCGACATCGTCACCGAGCGCCTGTCGGAGAGCTTCTCCAACCTGATGGACTACGGCTTTACTGCCGTCATGGAAGAGAACCTCGACGACGTGGCCCAGGGCGAGCGTGACTGGAAGAACGTGCTCGACGAGTTCTACGGCGACTTCAGCAAAAAGCTGCAGACTGCCGAGTCCAGTGAAGACGGCATGCGTGCCAACCAGCCGACCATGACCAACATTCCGTGCAAGGAATGTGGCCGGCCGATGATGATTCGCACCGCCTCTACAGGCGTGTTCCTGGGTTGCTCTGGCTACAGCCTGCCGCCGAAAGAGCGCTGCAAGGCTACCGTCAACCTGGTGCCGGGCGACGAGATTGCTGCTGACGACGAGGGCGAGTCGGAATCGCGCGTGCTGCTGGGCAAGCACCGTTGCCCGATCTGCGCCACGGCGATGGACGCCTACCTGCTGGACGAGAAGCACAAGCTGCACATCTGCGGTAACAACCCGGATTGTGTAGGTTACGAGATCGAGGAAGGCAACTACCGCATCAAGGGCTACGAAGGGCCGAGCCTTGAGTGCGACAAGTGCGGTAGCGAGATGCAATTGAAGACCGGCCGTTTCGGCAAGTTCTTCGGCTGCACCAACCCGGCGTGCAAGAACACCCGCAAGCTGCTCAAGAGCGGCGAGGCGGCGCCGCCGAAGATGGACAAGGTAGACATGCCGGAGCTCAAGTGCGAGAAGGTCGACGATACCTACGTGCTGCGCGACGGTGCTTCGGGGCTGTTCCTGGCTGCCAGTCAGTTCCCCAAGAACCGCGAAACCCGTGCGCCGCTGGTGCTGGAGATTGTGCCGCACAAGCATGAGATCGACCCGAAGTACCACTTCCTGTGCGATGCGCCGCAGAAAGACCCGGATGGCCGCCCGGCGGTGATCCGCTACAGCCGCAAGACCAAGGAGCAGTACGTACAGTCCGAGGTCGATGGCAAGCCGACCGGTTGGAAGGCGTTCTACGACGGCAATGCCTGGAAGGTTGAAGACAAGCGCTGATCTATCGGTGCTGTGATATGGGGCCGCTTTGCGCCCCTTCGCGGGCTTGCCCGCTCCCACAGGTATCGCGCCGCCCTTGAATGTGGCGCTGTACTGGTGGGAGCGGGCAAGCCCGCGAAGGGGCGCAAAGCGGCCCCAATCATTTATGATGCAGATATCCGCCTTGTAGCCTTATGGGAGGGCACTGAAATGGCCCAGGAACTCTACACCCGCACCAACCAGAAACTGTTCTTCGCCGGCCTCGCCCTCGAGTCCATGGCCAAGGCTGAACAAAGCCAGGCCATGAATGCCCAAGGCTTGGTTCAGGCTGAACGCGAGTCGGCGCTGTTCCACCTGTATGGTGCTCTGTTGGGGCTGTGCCATGAAATCGGGGGCTTCTACCGCCTGCCGGTTGTCGCAACGGTGGAGCAGGCCCTGGCCGAGGATGCCCTGAACGGTATCGCCATCCCGGAAGTGGCCGAGTTGCTGGAGCTGGCCCGCCAGCGTGAAACCTGGCTGGCGCAAATGCTCGGTGCTTATGCCGATTTGTTCCGACCACCGGTCGCCAGAAAAGCGCCGAAAACCAACGTTACCCAGCCACTGATTCAGGCCGTCAATCTGGATGAGCCTGAGCATCCAGCGCTGTCGCGTGTCGAGCTGGAAAGCTGGCGCAACGACCTCAAAAGTTTGGTGAGACGTTTCCGCGACGCGTTGAGTGAGTGCTGATAACCGCAACGGCTGGTACAATAATCGCCTTTCGCGGAGAACTGCCATTTATGTCTACGTCTTTTCTGGAAATTGTCGAGTTGCCTGACGGCCGCATCGAACTTCGTCGCGCCGAGGATGAGGGCTCTCTGGTAACCCTGGATTTCTCGGAAGACGCCAAGGTGTTCCTGCAGGGTCAGCATGTGGAAGTGGCCAAGGCCATGCTCAGTGTGGGCGTGCAGATGGCCGGTCGCCTGATGGATGGCGAGCTCGAGCGTGATGAAGGGCCGCGTGTGCTGCACTGAGGGTGCAGCAGCGTATCAGGCTAGTTGAAGTGACAGGCAAAGCCTGAACATCAGCCGAGGCGGATGTTCAGGCTTTGTGCGTTTCCGGCACTGGCAGCACGTAGCAGTTGCTGACGTGCAGTGGCATTGACGTTACCCAGCCAGCTCACCACTGTGTGGCTGAGGCCCAGGCGCAAAGCCTCACAGGCCAGTTGCAGCGAGCTTTGATTGCTGCGGGGTTGCAGCAGCAGAATGCGTTCACGGTTGAGTCCGGCATCGCGCAGCCAGGCCTGGGTCAGGCTTGGCGGTGGGGCGATCAGGGTCAGCCAGCGGGCCTCGTCCTCTTCGCTCAACTCGCGCAGCACTGGCGCCAGCAGGCTTTGGCAGTGGCCAGGGGCACCGCGCAGCGACAGTTCGCTGAACAGTTCGGGCTGGCTGCTCTTGCGCGCCAGTTCCCTGGCTTTTAGGCCTGGCAGCACGGGCTGGGCGAGGAATGCTTCGAACAGGGGCAACTGGGCTTGCTCGGGTGCGTGAATGAACTGCTGCATGACGCCTCCTGGATCAGCGGCGAATGACGCCGACGCTCAAGCCCTCGATCACCAGTTCCTGTTCTTTCAGGTCGACTTCGATGGGGGCGAATTCGGGGTTTTCGGCAAGCAGCCAGACTTTGCTGCCTTCGCGCTTGAAGCGCTTGACTGTGACTTCGTCGCCGATGCGCGCCACCACGATCTGGCCGTTGCGGGCTTCACGACAGGTGTGCACAGCCAGCAGGTCACCGTCGAAGATGCCGACGTCCTTCATGCTCATGCCGTGTACGCGCAGCAAATAATCGGCTTGGGGGTGGAAGAAGGCAGGGTTGATGTTGCAGGATTGCTCGATGTGCTGTTCGGCAAGAATCGGCGCACCGGCCGCTACCCGGCCGATGATGGGCAGGCCGGCTTCTTCGGCCTTGGCTTCCAGGCCGGGAATGCGGATGCCGCGGGAAGCGCCCGGCGTCATTTCGATCGCGCCCTTGCGGGCAAGCGCCTTGAGGTGCTCCTCGGCGGCATTGGGCGACTTGAAGCCCAGCTCCTGAGCAATCTCGGCGCGGGTAGGCGGGAAGCCGTTGTCTTCCAGGCAGCGCTTGATGAACGCGAGAATTTCGGCTTGGCGTGGCGTCAGTTTCAACATGGTAAGCGCTCTGTCTTTTTGTACAGTGACTGGGATTATATACAGTGTAAGGCCCGCTGCAAGCTCCAAGCTGCAAGAAAGGGCGAAACGGCAGTCCTCCCATGCTTTTCAGTCACCCCAGGACGCGATTTTGCGATATCCGGCCGGTGTTGCTGTCACATCACGCTTGCAGCTTCCAGCTTGCACCTTTTAAATGGCGACCGCCCAGTCACCGAGCCTTGACAGAAGCAGGGCTGAAACGTATGTTTCAAACACCTGTTTGTCTGGCGGAGTAGTCGGAGTAGTCATGGCCCAATCGGAAACCGTTGAACGCATTCTCGACGCTGCCGAGCAGTTGTTCGCGGAAAGGGGGTTCGCCGAAACCTCGTTGCGGCTGATTACCAGCAAGGCCGGGGTCAACCTGGCGGCAGTCAACTATCATTTCGGCTCCAAGAAGGCGCTGATCCAGGCCGTTTTCTCGCGTTTCCTTGGCCCATTCTGCGCCAGTCTCGAGCGTGAGCTGGAGCGCCGCCAGGCCAAGCCGGAGCAAAAGCCCAGCCTCGAAGAACTGCTGGAAATGCTCGTAGAGCAGGCGCTGGCCGTGCAACCGCGTAGCAACAACGACCTGTCGATCTTCATGCGCCTGCTGGGTCTGGCGTTCAGCCAGAGCCAAGGGCACCTGCGGCGCTATCTGGAAGACATGTACGGCAAAGTGTTCCGCCGCTACATGCTGTTGGTGAACGAGGCAGCGCCACGCATTCCGCCACTGGAACTGTTCTGGCGTGTGCACTTCATGCTGGGTGCCGCGGCCTTCAGCATGTCCGGTATCAAAGCCCTGCGGGCGATTGCCGAGACCGACTTCGGCATCAACACTTCGATCGAGCAGGTGATGCGCCTGATGGTGCCGTTCCTGGCGGCAGGCATGCGCGCTGACAGCGGTGTGACCGACGAGGCGATGGCCACTGCGCAGCTGCGCCCGCGAACAAAGACCAGCTCGGCTACCGCCAAGGCCTGAAGGCTGGGCGTGGCAGGGCGCTTCCGCTAAGCTAGCGCCCATGCCTGATCTCGATCTACTTCATATTTCCCTTGCTGACCAGTGCTCTTATGGCTTCGCCTGTGGCCAGCGGCGTGTGCCTGTCGGTGTCTGCTGCCCCCCGGTGGGCCTCTCTCTGTCTTCAATGAAGGATTACCCATGACTGTCAGCCTGCAAGGCTCCCTGATGGTGGATATCGCCGGTAAATGGCTGACCGCCGAAGACCGTCAATTGCTGCGCCAGCCCGAAGTGGCTGGCCTGATCATCTTTGCCCGCAATATCGACAGCCCGCGCCAGGTGCGCGAGCTGTGCGCGTCCATCCGCGCCATTCGCCCCGAGCTGATCCTGGCAGTGGACCAGGAGGGTGGTCGCGTACAACGACTGCGCCAGGGCTTTGTGCGCCTGCCGGCCATGCGTGCGCTGGCCGATAACGACAACGCTGAATACCTGGCTGAGCAGTGCGGCTGGCTGATGGCGACCGAGGTACTGGCAGTTGGTCTGGACCTCAGCTTTGCTCCGGTGCTCGACCTGGACCACCAGCGTAGCGCCGTGGTGGGTAGCCGCGCGTTCGAGGGTGATCCGCTGCGTGCAACGCAACTGGCCGGCGCGTTCATCCGTGGCATGAATGCGGCGGGAATGGCCGCGTGTGGCAAGCATTTCCCGGGGCATGGTTGGGCCGAAGCCGATTCGCACGTGGCCATCCCCACCGATGAGCGCAGCCTGGAACAACTGCGCCAGGCCGACCTGGTGCCGTTTACCCGCCTGAGTGGGCAGCTTGCGGCAGTGATGCCGGCGCATGTCATTTACCCGCAGGTCGACAACCAGCCGGCCGGCTTCTCCCGGCGTTGGTTGCAGGACATCCTGCGTGGCGAGCTGGGCTTTGACGGGGTGATCTTCAGTGATGACCTGTCGATGGCCGGTGCGCATGTGGTGGGCGACGCGGCCAGCCGTATCGAAGCGGCGCTGAGCGCCGGCTGTGATATGGGCCTGGTGTGCAATGACCGGGCGGCGGCGGAGCTGGCGCTGAGTGCGGCGCAGCGGTTGAAGGTCAAACCGTCGCCGAGGATTGCGCGGATGCGCGGGCAAGGTTTTGCGCGGACCGATTATCGCCAGCAGCCGCGCTGGCAGGAGGCGTTGGGGGCGTTGAAGGAAGCTCAGCTGGTCGATTGACTGCGCGGGCCTGTTCGCTGCCACCAGTCGGGTTTGCCCGCGAATACGGTGGCAGCGGCAAAGGTGAACGACGGGTGGAAATTGGCCGGCAGGCCTGGCCCTTTCGCGGGTAAACCCGCTCCTACGACGGCCTGCGTCCAACC
>NZ_JBICKE010000112.1:0-98681 GCF_043103865.1 Pseudomonas sp. yb_5 | reverse complement strand
CTGGCATTAGGGTTTTGGCAGGCTTCAGGCCCTGATGGCAATGCAGGGTGTATAGTGCCTGCTCGGGTGACTGTCGTTCAGTGGCTCATAACCGAGATGCCAACATGTCCCAGACGTACCCCAACGCGGCCCAAAAAGCCCATGTGCGCATCTGCGAGCAGGTCGAGGCCTTCCTTCAGCATGGCGGCCGCATTCAGCAGGTTGCGATCGGTGTCACCGGTTACTCTGAAGGTGTCTCCAGAGCGCAGTGGAAAAAAGGGCGCACTGTAAAGCCTTGAGGATGCCGGCAGCCGCCGTGAAACGTTCCTTTCAGGTGATGGTTCACGGCTTGTGCATTCGCGAGGCGGAGTCCGGGGTGGTCATGAAAGCTGAGCCTTGCCTCGGAACCGGAACGCGATCAGAAACCTTCCAGAACAATCTTGCCGCGTGCTTTCCCGCTCTCGATCAAGGCGTGAGCGCGTTTGAGGTGCTCGGCGTTGATGGTGCCGTAGTGCTCACCGAGGGTAGTCTTGAGCACGCCATCATCGACCAGCTGTGAAATGCGATCGAGTAGTTGATGCTGCTTGATCATGTCCTCGGTCTGGTACAGCGAACGCGTGAACATGAGCTCCCAGTGCAGGGAAAGGGATTTGCGCTTGAGCGGCATGACATCCAGTTGTGCCGGGTCGTCGATCAACGCGAGCTTGCCTTGTGGACGTAGCACTTCGACCAGTTGGGGGAGGTAGGTGTCGGTATGGGTCAGGCTGATCACATGATCGACCGGGTTCAACTTGAGCGCTTCCAGTTGATGGGGGATCGGTTTGGTGTGATCGATGACATGATGTGCCCCCAGTTCCTTGACCCAGGCCTGGGTTTCAGGCCTTGAAGCGGTGCCGATGACAACCAGCTGCGTGAGTTTGCTGGCGAGCTGGACCAGGATCGAGCCCACCCCGCCGGCGGCTCCGATCACCAGAAGGCTTTGGCCCTGGCCCCCGTTTTCTTCAACACCCAGGCGGTCGAACAGCAGCTCCCATGCGGTGATGGAGGTGAGGGGCAGGGCTGCGGCACTGGCATTGTCCAGGCTGCGGGGCTTGTGTCCGACGATACGCTCGTCCACCACATGGCGCTCACTGTAGCTGCCAGCACGGTCGATGGCACCGGCGTAGAAAACCTCATCGCCAGGTTGGAACAGCGTGACCTCTGGCCCAACCTCGCGAACAACGCCAACCGCATCCCAGCCGAGAACCTGTGGTTGCTCACCGCCGCGGCTCGCGCGGATTTTCGTGTCGACCGGGTTGACAGCAATGGCCTTTACCTCGACCAGCAGATCCCGGGCTCCCGTCTTGGGTTCGGGCAACTGCGCGTCATACAACGACTGCGGGTCCTGGATCGGCAAACCGGGTTGGGTGTAAACGACAGCCTTCATTGGCGCAACCTCTTGGGTAGGGGAAAAGTGAGCTCAGGCTAGTCGTTTCGATTAAGGCGATAAACTGGCCAAATAGCGCAAGACTTTCTCTCCTTCAGTGAAAATGGTGTGAGGCGCTCGTTACCAAGCTTAAGCGCCTCACGCGCAACCGTCAGCTGGCGCTGTACCGCGGTGCAAGCTGGTTGCTGGACAATTGGCCGAACAAGGCCTGGCGGGCAGCTTCGTATTGGTCGAAGGCTTGCAGATCTTGCATTGACGGCAAGGAGATCAGCACCCCGTTGTCGAAGTCCTGCAGCGCACCGTCCACCAAGTCCTGGGCCGACATCACGATGCCGGGGTCGAGGTTTTCGACCGGTAAGCCGCCGATTTGCCAGAAGTCAGTGGCGGTGGCCCCGGGCAGTACCGCCTGCACCTGCACCCCCTTGCCTGCCAGCTCCTTGTTCAAGGACTGGGTGAACGCAGTGACGTACGCCTTGCTGCCGCCGTAGACGCCGTTGAGCAGTTCTGGCGCCAGGCTGACGATGGACGAGATATTGATGATCGCCCCCCGCTCACGCGCCACAAAGCCAGGTACAGCCGCATAGGTCAGGCGGGTGAGGGCGGTCACGTTCAGGCTGATCATTTCGGCCATGCGCTCGACATCGCTTTCCAGCAGGCTGGTATGGGTGCCGATGCCGGCGTTGTTCACCAGCATGCTGATGCTGGCATCTTCGCGCAGTTTGCGTTCTACCTTGGCAAGGTCATCTGTATTGGCCAGGTCGGCCGGGAGCACTTCCACGTTCTGCCGGGTTTCGGTGGTGAGCCGGCCCGCCAATGCGTTGAGGCGTTCCCGGTTGCGGGCCACCAGTACCAAGTCATAACCGCGGCGTGCCAACTGCTCTGCGTAGAGCGAACCGATGCCGGTGGAAGCGCCGGTGACAAGCGCGGTGCCTTTGAATGCCTGTGCCATGGTGATACTCCGTTGCTTTGAGTGGGTGGAGCCATGATGCAGAAGACGGTTATTGTCTTAAAGGACGTATATGGTAGTGTTTCAGGACATTGCTCAGTGGGGTTCAACCATGCACCGGGTCGGCTATTTGTTAACCGAAGGCTTTCAAATCATGTCCCTGGCAACGCAAACCGTGTTCGAGTTTGCCAACCTTGTCGCCGGCAAAGCGGTTTACAGGCTCGAGAACTTTTCTGTCGGTGGCGGCACGGTGCGCTCCTCGTTGGGGATGTCTGTCGAGACGCTACCTTTGGCCGCCCCTGGCCTGGCCGACACCTGGATGGTGACGGGTACGCTGACGCCGTTGACGTCGCCCGGTGAAGAGGTGCTGGACAGCGTGCGGGGCTTCGTCGACGCTGCGCGGCGCACTGCGGGCCTTTGCACCGGCTGTTTCGTACTGGCGCAGGCCGGGGTGCTGGATGGGCGGCGTGCTACAACCCACTGGGCCTACGCGAACAAGTTGCGTGAGTTACATCCGAAGATCGACGTCGAGGAAGACCGGATCTTCATCGTCGATGGGTCGATATGGACGTCCGCCGGGATGACCGCCGCCCTGGACATGGCCCTGGGCATGGTGGAAAAGGATCTGGGCAACGAGATAGCCAGGTCGGTGGCGCACAAGATGGTCATGCATCAACGCCGTTCTGGTGGGCAGTCCCAACATTCCGAGTTATTGTCGCTGTCGCCCAGGACTGACCGTATCCAGAGCGCGCTGGATTACGCGCGCGGCCACCTCAGCCGCCCATTGAGCGTGGAAGAACTGGCCCAGGTGGCGCACCTGAGCCCGCGGCAGTTCACCCGTGTATTCACTGCCGAGACCGGGCAATCACCCGCCAAGGCCATCGAGGGCCTGCGGCTCGAGGCTGCCCGGCTGATGATCGAGCAGAGCCGGCACAGCCTGGAGGTGGTGGCCAAGGAAACCGGGTTCAGGGACCGCCGGCACATGCGCGAGGTGTTCATCCGTGGGTTTGGCGTCCCTCCTCAGGCGGTGCGAAGGGATGCTCGGCAAGTGTGACCTGCGCTTTCGTTGAAGCGCTTTTATTCTTGCGCCATCCCCTCAGGTTCATGACGCACAACACAAGCTGCAGCACAATCAAAGCCCAGGCCTGGGCATGCCACCCCCAGACTGACCACAGTATGTTGCTGGCGATAAAACAGCAGAAGCCCACCATGCGCCGTCCTGGGCGGTGCGACCCGATGCACCAGGCTGCCACCACCGTGACCAGCATGGCCGGCCACTCCAGCAAGTCGATCCAGCTCTCCATCGAAGCGAGTCCCCAACATTAACCCATGGCACCAGGGCGGGTCGATCGTGCCCGACCTGGCCTGGCGCCTTTGATTCACGCGGCCCGTTGCTCACCCTTCAGCAGTTTTTTCTGGGCTTGCATGGCGAGCCCCAGCTCTTCCAGTTGGTCTTTTCCGAGCAGTTTTTTCGCGGTGGGGAAGAGCTCTTCTTCCTCTTCCTCGATGTGGCACCGAGGCCCGCGTCAGCAGGCCCCGGCAGCACTTTCACAGAATAGGTTTGCCCCCTGTCACGGCGTAGCGCGAACCCGAGATGTAGCTGGCTTCATCGGACCCCAGCAAGACATAGATTGGCGCCACCTCCACAGGTTGACCCGGCCGCCCCATCGGGTAACCGGAACCGAAATTTCTCACCGCCTCATCAGGCATGGTGGCCGGTATCAGCGGTGTCCAGATCGGGCCGGGCGCGACGCTATTGACGCGAATGCCCTGCTTGCCCAGCAATTGCGCAAGGCCTGCAGTGAAATTGGCAATGGCCCCTTTGGTGGCCGCATAGGCCAACAAGCTGGGTGACGGGTCGTCAGAGTTGACCGAGCTGGTGTTGATGATCGAGCCGCCTTTTGGCATCGAGGGCAAAGCGCGTTGGCAGATGCGGAAAATGGCGGTGATGTTGGTATCGAAGGTCTTTACCCATTCATCGTCGTCAATGTCGTCCAGGCTTTCATGGGCCATCTGGAACGCGGCATTGTTGACCAGGATATCGATGCGACCAAACTGCGCCACGGTCTTGTCGACGATGTCATGGCAATGCTGTTTCTGTGCCAGGTCGCCGGGCAGCAGCAGGCACTGGCGGCCAGCCGCTTTGACCCAGCGCGCGGTTTCCTGCGCATCTTCGTGTTCATTCAGATAGGCAATGGCTACGTCAGCGCCTTCCCGGGCATAGGCAATCGCTACCGCACGGCCGATGCCGCTGTCAGCACCGGTTATCAAGGCGATCTTGCCTTCGAGGCGATTGTTGCCGGTGTAGCTCTGCTCGCCACAGTCCGGATACGGCTCCATCCTGCGCTGGGAACCTGGAACGCTTTGCGGTTGGGAGGCGAATGGAGGGGTAGGGTAGTCGCTCATGCTGGAAGCTCCTGCAGGTTGAAACGCTCATTTCCGTTCGAAAGGCGCGCCAAGGCAGTGTTGAAGTGGATCTTCGTGCTGAGCGACGAGCGGTTGATGCACCCACTTCCAATGAATTTTTACCAACCGCCTGGCTCTACCGCTGACGGGGCTTGCTGGCATGGGTGAGGCCCACGTTATCAAGGAGCCTGCAGTGCCTCGAATCATCACGCCTTCCACGCCGGAGCATGAGATCGACCAGACGAGCGAGAGGATGTTCGGTACGCCCAAAGAGCGACTGGATTTCTATCGACGCGAAATTCAGTATGAGACCACCATCCTGGCCAACCGCACTGACGCTTATCTTGCTGCCCAGTCGTTCCTGGTGATTGCCTATGTGTCATCGATGGGCAACCTGAACCCAGGCTGGGGCGAGATGTTCACCTTGATGGTGCCGGCTTTTCTCGCACTGCTCGGCGTGCTCAGTACACTGAATGCCTGGCCTGGCATCCGCGCGGCCTTCCGGATTATCGAGCACTGGCAGATGAAGCAGAGCCACCTGCTGCGCAGCGAGCCGATGATGGGCCTGGCCTATGACGAGTCGCCGCTGTTCTGCGAGGCCGAAACCTCTCAGGCAGGGCACCGTAAATCGCTGCTGTTTTCCTTGCGCACGCCCTGGATTTTCCTGTGCTTCTGGGTTTTGCTGGGCAGCTATTCGGTTTTCATCCAGCTGGCGTGACCAGCGCGTGCTGGTCGGTGCCATGGGCGGCCAGCACGCGCTGAAGAGCATCAGGCTTAGCCTGCCAATGCCTTGATCAACTGCTCATTGAAAGCGGGGATGTCATCCGGCTGGCGGCTGGTAATGAGGTTGCCATCGACCACCACTGGTTCATCCAGCCACGTACCGCCCGCATTACGAATGTCATCTTGCAAGGTTTTGTAGCTGGTCATCCGCTTACCGTTGGCCAGCCCGCTCGATATCAGCAGCCACGCGCCGTGACAGATGACCGCCAGCGGCTTGCCGGCCGCATCATGGCTTTTTAGCAGCTTCTGCGCGCCGGGCATCAAGCGAATCGTGTCCGAGTTCTGTACACCGCCAGGCAGCACCAGGGCATCGTAGAGGTCAAGCTGTGCACTGTCGAAAGTCGCATCCACGCTGAACCCGTCGGCGGGTTCGTCATGGTTCCAGCCACGTACCGTGCCTTCTTTCTCGCTCAGGATATCGACCACTGCGCCGCTGTTTTCCAACGCTTCACGCGGGCCGGTCAGTTCCACCTGTTCAAAACCATCGGTGACCAGAAAGGCCACGCGCTTGCCGTTCAATTTTGCACTCATCATTCTCTCCTCGTGCTGATAGGCCTTTCATAAGGGCCTGCAAACAGCGAGCAAAGTTCCTGCTCGATGCTTGGCGGTATAGGGAGAACAGGCTAACGGTTGCGTACGGTATCCAATGCAGGCGACCAGACTGTATGAGCGCAACGTGAACACGCCAGGGTGTCGTGAGGCTCATGGTAGGCCGGAAAACCGCAGTTCACGCAGCAATGCAACCCGGCGCCGGGCGGTGATCTGTACTCTGGGCGATGCTCGAACGGCAGCACTGAGAGGCCGGGACGTGTGTCTTGCTGGTTGTAGAAATACAAACTGAGGTCGCCATCGGTTTCCAGAAGGCCCAGTCGAACCTGGCCCAGGTGCTCGACACCTTGCTGGCGTAGCTCCATGAACAGCTCATTCGGTGAAATGTTCATGTGACGCAGCGAATGGATTTCGTACATGCCATCTTTCACTACCGTGACTGGCAGCCCGTCGATCCAGGCCTCGCAGGTTCTGTTTCGCCTCATGAGGTAGACCGTTCCTCGGTAAAGCATGAACAGTGTGAGGAAAACCACGGCCACCGGAAGCAGCGGTACATCTTCGTAAAAGGTCACATCGCCGGCCGCTGAGCCCAGGGTGAGAATGACCACGAGCTCGAACCGGGACAGCTGTCTGATACCGCGACGGCCACTGAACTTCAGAAAAAAGAACACGGCCAGGAAGGCCGCTGAAACACGCACGGCAACTTCCAGCAGAAAGGTAAAAGGAAAGTCGCCTATCAGCATCCGTTGCAGATCAAACGAAACCATTCGTTCCACCCTTCCTTCTGCCGGTTTCAGATAAAGGGTTGACCGTTCTCGCGCATGCCTGGTTCATCAACTTGGCCGGGCGCTCTCCGTGCACGTCACCAAGGAATCGGCGTGCCATCCCACGCCCAGAACGTTCCGCTCTGCGCCGGGCCGTGACGGCTCACAAGCGCCAGGATGCAGGTGGCGGCAAACGCGGGCGAGAACAGCTTGTCCGGCGGCACATTGCCCTGAAAGGGTCGGGAAAGCTGGGTGTCGGTGGTTCCGGGATGCAATGCAAGTACCGTTGAAGCGGGGTTCAGTCGCTTCAGCTCGATGCTTGCAGTGCGCAGAAGCTGGTTGAGCGCGGCTTTGCTGGCACGGTAGCTGTACCAGCCACCCAGGTGATTGTCGCCTATCGACCCGACTCGCGCAGACAGGGCGACGAAGGCCATCGGTTGCCGACGCAGCAGCGGCAGCAAGTGCTTGAGCAGCAGAACAGGGGCGAAACAGTTGGTTGTGAAACTACTCAGCAACCCCGCCATATCAAGCTGGGTCAGCGCTTTTTCAGCCCGTGCCGGGCCTTCTTGCAGCACGCCAAGCGTGCTGAAGACCAGGTTCAGCTGGTCGCAGCAGGCGCTCACCTGCGCAGCCAGTGTTTGCAGTGCCTGCTCGGACCGGGCGTCGCAGTCGAGGCGAACCAACCGTCGCCCGTGTTCCTTGAACAAGGTATCCAGCGCAGGGCTGGTGGTGGCTCGTCGCGAAACGGCGAACACCAGCCCGATGTCATCGCGCGCCAGCAGCTGCGTGCACAATGCCAGGCCAATCCCTTCACTGGCCCCGCAGACCAGCACGTTGGCGGGTGTGTGAAGGTCGTTGATCAGGCTCATCGGAGTGTCCTCTTGGCTGGGCGCTGGCGCCTCGTCCTGTGATGCCCGCCAACGTTCTTGCAACTGGCAGGGGTGAGCTCACAGCAGGATATAGTCACTGTACTGCCGTAAGCCGGCATGGGGCCCTTCGATCAAGTGCACGTAACGGTCGTTCACCCAGTCGATCGGCAGGCAATCGTCGACGTCCAGTACCGCGTCGGTATGCGGCTTGAGCCAGTCTGCCTGCAGGCGCTGTTTGCCCAGTTGCCTGGCCTCGGCCTTGTCCTTCGCCACCACCAGCAGGTAGCGGTGTGCCTCGCCAAACACCCCGGGCTCGTAGCCGCCAAGGTTGATGAAGAACAGCCTGGGATCATGTGGGCCAGGCGCTACCTGGCTGAACGCGACGCGGTAGCGGTCAATACCGTCGACTTCCATCCACGCGTCGATGTGCAGGCCCGTTCGGCTCCCGAACCAGGCTTGGCGCAGATATGGGTAGGCCTGTTCAAGTGAGTCCGCCTGCGCGAACACCACGTCGTGGACCTCGATATTCGCCCGTGGGTGGCGTCCACCGAGCATGACGACGTACAGCATGAGCAATTCCTTCTATCTCGACTTTCATGGGTGTTCGATAACGGGGCGCGAGGCTTGCAGAAATGTGCATGCTCGGCATTGAAATCTGTACATGCCCCAGCAAATATGTGTACAAGAGTCTACTATTGTATAATATTTCCCGAAGTCCTCGAGGTCAGAATGGCGCACCCCGCACGTTGGACCTGTTTGTGCCTGCTGCTAGCCGCCATGTCGTCGGCGGCAGACTGGCGAGCGGAGCTGCCTGCGGCGCAACGGCTGGGCGCCGGTGATTTCACATGGTTCGGACTGCGGCTGTATACCGCCCGGTTATGGGCAGTTGGCCCGGTTCAGGGCTGGAACCAGCCGTTCGCCCTTGAGCTGCTCTATCACCGGTCATTGTCCAGGGACACGCTGGTCAAGGCCAGCCTCAAGGAAATGCAACGCCTGGATGGCGGCAGCATGACGGCGCAGCAGCGCGCGGCATGGACCAGGGCGATAGAGCAGGCATTCGTGGACGTGAGCCCTGGCATGCGCATCACGGGCCTGTACCTGCCGGGGCAGGGTTGCCGCTTTTACGTAGACGGAAAACTGAGCCACGCGATCAACGATCCGGTGTTCGCCCGGGCCTTCTTCGCCATCTGGCTCGACCCGCGGGCCAGAGACCCCCAATTGCGTCAGCGGCTGCTTGGGCTGGCTGGCGATGACCGAGGAGCCTGAACATGTACAAAGCGCTGTTGCTGGCTGCCTGCCTGCTTCTGGGCAGTTGTGGCAATGTCGGTATTGAGCACTATGCCCAGGAGCAGCCGAAGCTGGACCTGGCGGCGTTCTTCTCGCGCCCGGTTCAGGCGTGGGGGATGTTCCAGAAGCGTTCCGGTGAGGTGGTCAAGCGATTCCATGTGCGCATCGACAGCCGACGCGAAGGTGAACGACTGATCCTCGACGAGCATTTCCTCTATAGCGATGGCACACGCCAGCAGCGTACCTGGACGCTGGTGCCGGACGGCCCCGGGCGCTGGCGGGGAACAGCGGGGGACGTGATCGGCGAGGCGCGTGGGGAAGTGGCGGGCAACGCGCTGCGATGGCGTTACCAACTGGATCTGCCAGTCGACGGGCGGCACTGGCAGGTAGACCTGGACGACTGGATGTACCTCATGGATGACGACACCCTGATCAACCGCTCGAGCATGAGCAAACTGGGCGTGGAGATTGGCCAGATCACCTTGTTCTTCCGCCGCCTGCCAGAGGGCACACCATGAACCTGAACGCGCTGACCCAGCTGGTTTCGACCGGCGAAGCCAAGGAACTTGAACTGCTGTCGCTGGAGGGGGGCTTCTACCTCCTGCGTGCCCTGACCGACGCCGGCCCCGTGACATTGAGCGATGCCCAGGGGCAGCCCGTGCGCGTGCGCTCCACGACCGAACTGCGGCAGTTGCTGGCCGACCTGCCGCCGGTGCCGTGCATGCTGGTGCAGCAGGTGGTGCACGATGAGATGTGCGGGCAGCGCGACGGCCCCATTGCGCCGCTGCGCGTACCGGTAACGCTCACCAGCCAGTGGTAGTCCGGACGATGCGCCTGGGCCTGGTGCTGGGTGACCAACTGTCGTTCGACCTGGCAAGTCTGGCGTCCCTGGACCCTGCTCGCGATGCGGTCCTGATGGCGGAAGTGGAGGGGGAGGCCCGATACGTACCGCATCATCCGCTGAAGATCGTTCTCATCTTCAGCGCCATGCGCCATTTTGCCCAGGCCCTGCGTGAACGGGGATGGCAGGTGCACTATGTCAAGCTGGACGCCGAGGGTAACAGCGGCAGCATCGTGGGTGAGTTGCGTCGATGGCAACAAACCTTGGGCGCCACCCACATCCACCTGACCGAGTGCGGGGAGTGGCGCCTGGAGCAGGCCTTGCGTGATGCTGCGCTGCCGCTTGTGTGGTTTCGCGACACGCGTTTTCTGTGCTCCCGTGAAGCCTTCGGGCGCTGGGCTACAGAACGTCGCCAGCTGCGTATGGAGCACTTCTACCGTGGCATGCGCAAGCGAACCGGCCTGCTCATGGAGCCTGACGGCAGCCCGGCAGGCGGGGCCTGGAATTTCGATGGCGACAATCGCAAGCCATTGCCACGGCAGCTGCGTGGCCCGTTCGCTGCGCATTTCGCGCCAGACGACATCACGGCAGCGGTGGTGGCCTTGGTGCGCCAGCGCTTCAGCGATCACTACGGGGGCGTCGACGGTTTCGACTACCCCGTGACCCACGCCGAGGCACAACAGCTCTGGCAGCATTTCCTGGATTTCGGCCTGGCGGCTTTTGGGGACTACCAAGACGCGATGGCCGAAGGTGAGCCGTACCTGTTTCATGCGCGCATCAGTGCGGCGCTCAACATCGGCCTTCTGGATGTGCGTCGTCTGTGCGACGACGTCGACAAAGCCTGGCGCGAGGGGCGTGTGCCGCTCAATGCCGCCGAAGGCTTCATTCGCCAGCTGATCGGCTGGCGTGAGTATGTGCGCGGCATCTATTGGCAGCGCATGCCGGCGTATGCCGGGCTCAATCACCTGAACAACGACCGGGCGCTGCCAGCGTTCTACTGGACCGGGCGCACCCGCATGCGCTGCATGGCGCAAGCCATCGGGCAGACCCTGCGGTTGGGCTACGCTCACCATATTCAGCGGTTGATGGTTACCGGCAACTTCGCCTTGCTGGCCGGTATCGTGCCAACCGAGATTTGTGAGTGGTACCTGGCGGTCTACATGGATGCCTTCGAGTGGGTCGAACTGCCCAACACGCTTGGCATGGTGATGCACGCCGACGGCGGCTACCTGGGGTCCAAGCCCTACTGCGCCAGTGGTCGTTATATCCAGCGCATGTCCGACCATTGCAAGGCTTGCAGTTACAGGGTCGACCAGGTGACCGAAGAGGAGGCCTGCCCGTTCAATGCCTTGTATTGGCATTTTCTCATTCGCCATCGCCCCCAGCTATCGGCTAACCCGCGCCTGGCCCTGGTCTATCGCAGCCTCGATGGCATGCCTGCTGGCCGTCGCGATGCCGTGTGGCAACGTGGCCAGTCATTGCTGGCGCGGCTCGATGCGGGGCAGGCGTTGTGAAAAAGAGCCTTCTGCCCAGCAAGGTTTGCGTGGTGTGTGGCCGGCCGTTCACCTGGCGCAAGCGCTGGGCACGCTGTTGGGAGCAGGTGCGCTACTGTTCCGAGCGATGTCGGCGGTCAGCGCCGCGCCGCGAGGCGCGCCAGCAGGGGCAGGGCCAAAGCCCATATCGGCATCAGTAGCAGGCCGGTTTCCAGCGCGCCCAATGGCAAGGCGACATCTGCCAGCCTGGCGCCACCTACATAGGCCAGGGGGCCGCCAAGCGCCCCCAGCAGTGCGCCGATTCGCCAGTGCCTGCCGGCCCATGCCAGGCTGTGACGCATCCCGCTGGCCAGCACCAACCACAGCAGCGCTAGCCACAGCGGCAGGGGCCAGGCGTCGAAACCGAACACCCCCAGTGCTCCCAGCACGCTGTCGAGCACGCACCCGGCAAAGGTGACGCGCAACAGCGCCTTGACCTCGGCGTTGACGTCCGGGCACAGGCGCAGGTGCACGGCCACGCCAGGAATCACCAGCAGCAACAACAAGGGCCGTTCGGCGCCCAGCACGCAGACCCACCAGCCGGCTTGCAGCCAGAGGGCATTGGCGATCAGCCAGCGGCTGGGCATCAGGCACCGCCAGGCAAGGGCGCGCGGCGTGCCTGGGGGGCTGCCCAGAGCAGGTGCGCTACGCCGATGGTACGTTCCTCGAAACCGCCCTGGCAGTAGCACAGGTAAAACTCCCACAGGCGCTGGAACATGTCGTCGTAGCCAAGGTCCGACAGCGCAGTGCGTGCCTGACGCAGGTTTTCACGCCAGTGTCGCAGGGTGTGGGCATAGTCCAGGCCGAAATCCTCCATGTGCACAAGGTTCAACCCAGTGTGCCGGCTGGCGGTGTCGAGCAACACGCTCAGCGAAGGCAGGGCGCCACCGGGGAAGATGTAGCGCTGGATAAAGTCGACCGAGCGCTGCGCCTGGGCATAGCGCTGGTCGCGGATGGTGATCGCCTGCAATAGCATCAGGCCTTCAGGCTTGAGCAGCGAAGCACACTGGCGGAAATACACCGGCAGGTAGCGATGGCCGACCGCTTCGATCATCTCGATCGAAACCAGTTTGTCGAACGTGCCTTGAAGGTCGCGGTAGTCTTCGCGGAGCACTTGCACGCGCTGCCCCAGCCCCAAGGCCTTGACGCGCTCCAGGGTATGGCTGTACTGCGCCTCGGAGAGCGTCGTGGTGGTGACCCTGCAGCCGTAACGGGTGGCTGCGTGGATAGCGAGGCTGCCCCAGCCGCTGCCAATTTCCAGCAGGTGATCCTCAGGGCTCAGCTCGAGTTTTTGGCAGATGCGCTCCAGCTTGTGCAACTGGGCCTGCTCCAGTGATTGGTCAGGGTGTTCGAACCGCGCAGCCGAATACATCATGGTGGGGTCCAGCAGCCGCTCGAACAGGGCATTGCCCAGGTCGTAGTGCGCCAGAATGTTGCGCCGGGCACCGCGCTTGTCGTTGCGGTTGAGCCGGTGCAGCAGGCGCAGGGCAGGGCGGCCCAAGCGGGCCAGGCCGCCCTCGAGCGCGTCGAGCACTTCGAGGTTGGCGACGAACAGGCGGGTCACCCGCGCCAGGTCGGGGCTGCGCCAATAGCCGTGGATGTAGGCTTCGCCCGCGCCGATCGAGCCATTGCCGGCGATCAGGCTCCAGGTGGCGTCATCGAGGATTTCCACCTCCGCCTGCAAGGGGCTGTCGGCATCACCGAAACTCCATTGCTGCCCGTGGCTGAGCAGGCGCAGGTGGCCGTGACGCAGCTTGCCCAACTGGGCGAGCACGGCGCTTCGTGCCAGCCCGCCGAGCAGTGGCGCAAGGCCTGCGAACTTGCTAACGCTCAGGGTGGGATTCGACATCATCAAGGTCCTCGCAAGGTTGGCCGAGCGCCAGGTCACCCTGGCAGGCGGTGTGGTCATGCACGGGCGTGCGTTTGAGCAACAGGCGGAGCGCTTGCCAGTAGATGGCCGAGACAGTGCGCAGGCTCATCCATGGGAAGTTCAGGACATACCGGCGCAGCGCTGCTCCATCCAGTGGCGTGCGGCGCAGGGCGAGGTCGGCCTCGAACACCTTTGTGCCGCCTTGCCAGTTCTGCATGTGAATGCGCACATGGTGCGCGTCCAGGAAAAAGCGCAGGCGATAGTCCATGTCCAGCGGCATGAACGGCGACACATGGAAGGCCTTGCCGACGCTGAAGGGCCTGGCAAGGTCGCCTTGCACCGGTAGCACGTAGTGAAAGCGTTCACGCCAGGGCGTGTTGCGCACTTCCATCAGGATCGCGGTCAGGCGCCCGTCTCGGTCATGGCAGAAATAGAAACTCACCGGGTTGAACGACAGCCCCCAGCACCGCAGTTGCGTGAGCAGCTGTACCCGGCCTTCGGGCATATGCCCCGTCGCCTGCCCGACCAGCAAGCGTGCAGCCTGGGCCAGCGATTCGCCTTGGCGGGTCTGGGCGGGCAGGTAGTCGGTCTCGCGCCAGCACAACGGCGCCAGGCGCCAGCGCCCCAGCCAGCGTGACAGGCCCATCAGCCAGGTTTGTTCGTCCAGGTCCAGGTAGAACATGCCGATCCGGTAGCGGAAAGCGTGGGCCCGCGGCGTCAGCCGACGGTGGCTGATCCAGCCCAGGCAGAGGCTGCTGTTCACAGTTGCTCTCCGAAATGCGCGGCCACTTTCAGTGCGCTGACCACCCCGTCTTCATGAAAGCCATTGCCCCAGTAGGCGCCGCAGAAGTAACTGTGCTGTTGCCCCTGCAGTTGCTCCTGGCACGCTTGCGCGGCGGACGCGGCAACGCTGTACTGGGGATGGGCGTACTGGAAGCGGGCGATGACCTGCGCCGGGTCTATCAGTGCGGTCTGGTTGAGGCTCACGCAGAAAGTTGTCGGTGCCTGGATACCTTGCAGAATGTTCATGTTGTAGGTCAGCGCGGCGGGAGCCTGCTCGGGGCCGCCCAGGCGGTAGTTCCAGCTGGCCCAGGCGCGCTGGCGGCGTGGCAGCAGACGGGTATCGGTGTGCAGCACCACGTCGTTGCTGGCGTAATCGATCGCGCTGAGCACGGCGCGCTCCTGGTTGCTGGGGCTTTCCAGCAGTGCCAGGGCCTGATCGCTGTGGCAGGCGAACACCACATTGTCGAAACGTTCGGTGCCGGCCGCGCTCACAAGAGTCACCCCACCTTCGTCGCGGCCGACCCGGTAAACCTTGCAGTTGAGGCGAATGCGCTCAGCGAACGGTCGGCACAGCGGCGCGACATAGCTGCGTGAGCCGCCTTTGATCACCCGCCACTGTGGGCGTTGGTTGACTGACAGCAAGCCGTGGTTGCGACAGAAGCGCACGAAGAACTCAAGCGGGAAGTGGAGCATGTCTGCGCGAGACATCGACCAGATCGCCGACCCCATCGGCACGATGTAATGATCGATGAAGCGCTGCCCATAGCGGTTCGCCTGAAGGTAGGCGCCCAGCGTGGTGCTTGCATCGATACGCTGGTTGTCCAGGTCGGCCAGTGCCTGACGGTTGAAGCGCAGAATGTCCCGGATCATCCCCCAGAACCCTGGGGACACCAGGTTGCTGCGTTGGGCGAACAGGGTGTTCAGGTCGTGGCCGTTATATTCCAGGCCCGTGATCGGGTCATGCACGGAAAAGCTCATCTCGGTCGGCTGCGAAGGGACCTTGAGCTGGTCGAGCAAGCGGATGAAGTGCGGGTACGTCCAGTCGTTGAAGACGATGAAACCGGTATCTATTGCATGGCGCTGGCCTTTCCAGACCACATCAAGGGTGTGCGTGTGGCCCCCGACCCATTGCTCGGCCTCGAAAACCGTGACTTCGTGCTTGCGTGACAGCAAATGGGCGCAGGTCAACCCCGCGATGCCACTGCCGATGATTGCTATACGCATGGATCATCTTTCCTGTTCATGACGGGCAAGGCGTTGGCCCAGCGCCAGGCGCACGCGCGCGGGCAGCGCCCCGAGCAGGCGCAACACCCAGGTGAAAAGGCCGGGGAAGTTGATTTCCAGGGGGCGGCGGGGCAGGCGCCTGGCGATATGCCGGGCGGCACGCTGCGCAGACCACAGCTGTGGCATGGGGAAATCGTTGCGGCGGGTCAGTGGTGTGTCCACGAAGCCTGGGCTTACCAGGGTGACCGCGATGCCCTCGCGATCCAGGTCGATTCGCTGTGACTCCACCAGATAGCGCACCGCGGCCTTGGACGCGCCATAGGCGCCAGCGCGGGGCAAGGCCAACCAGGTCACCGAACTGCCCATCACCACCAGGTGTGGGCGCTGGCCGGCGCGAAGCAAGGGCAGTGCTGCCGCCAGGCAGTAGCTGACGCCCAGCAGGTTGGTGCGCATGACGCGCTCGACCAACGCCGGATCGAAATGCCCTGGCTCCAGGTACTCGCAGGTGCCGGCATTGAGAATGGCCATGTCCAGGCCTCCCCAGGCCTGCTCGATATGCGCAGCGATGCCGGCGACCTGCTCCGGGCTGTCAAGATCGCCAATGGCCAGCAATGCCTGCCCAGGAAACCGTTCGGCCAGCGGGGCAAGGCGGTCGGCGTTGCGCCCGCCCAAGGCGACCTGGTGGCCTTGCTCCAGGAGGACTTGCGCGAGCGCGGCACCGATACCGCTGCTGGCGCCGGTCAGCCAGCAGCGGCTCATGCCAGCCTGCCTTTGAGCCAGCGGATCGCAGTGCCCATGACGGGAAGGTGCTCATAAAGCAGGGCGCCGGCGTCGAAATAGTCCTGGTGAAAATGCACACGGTCGCGCCAATGCAGGCAGCTGCAGCCTTGCAACGTGATCGGCTGGCCGCCGGCCAGGCGCGGGTGGCAAAACTGCAGTGTCCAACGCAGGTAGCCCTGCCCGGGCTTTACCTCGTCGGCGCTGGTGAAGGTGTAGCGGATATCGGTGGCGTTGGCGTACAACTGCTGGAAGTAGGCGCGCAGGGCCTGCAGCCCCTGTATCTGGTGCAGGGGGTCACGAAAGGTGACATCGTCGCTGTACAGTTTATCCAGCGTGTCGAGGCTAGCCCCATCGAGGCAGGCGAAGCGCTCGGCGAATTGCTGTAGGTACGCAGACATACTGGGCTCCAGGCAATCCTGTACAAAATTGAGTTGTTGTACAGGTATAACTGAAGCCTAAGCCTTTATCTATACAAGTCAACGGTCTTGTATAGGTTTTTTTGTCAGTGCTTGGCCTGGCCCTGCTTCCGACGCAATTCCGCCACTTCAGCCTCCAGCTCGCGAACCCTTTCCTCGGCGAATACTTGCGCTGTGACATCGCGCTGGATGCCGATGTAGTAGGTCAGCTGGTCCGCCTCATTGTGCACCGGTGTGATGGACAGCTCATTCCAGAACAGGCTGCCGTCTTTGCGGTAGTTGCGCAGCACCTGGCAGCAGGGGCGGCCTTCGCGGATCGCCTCGCGGATAATTGCGATGCCCGGCTGGTCGTGATCCTCGCCCTGAAGGAAACGGCAGTCCTGATAGAGAATATCGTCAGCGCAGTAGCCGGTCAGGCGCTCGAAGGCCGGGTTGACGTAGATAAGGATGCTCTCATTGCCTTCCTGCTCGGCGACAACGATGCCATCGTTGGAATGTTCGACCATCAGTTGCAGGAGTTTTGCGTTGATCATGGGGCTCACCTACAGATATTTCGTATGCGATATGCGCCAAAGGCTTCCGGTGCAGAAGCTTTTGGCGCCGTTTGTTGCATGATGAACCAAGGAGGCTCGCCGCAGAAGGTGCATCTGGGTTTAGAATGTATCACCCCCTGGATGACACCTCGTTATGACCGACGCCACCCCACCCGAATTGCTACCCATGCGCGATGTGGTCAGCCTGACCGGCATCAATCCGGTGACCTTGCGTGCCTGGGAGCGGCGTCATGGGTTGATTCGCCCGCAGCGCACCGAGGGCGGCCATCGCTTGTACACCGCCCAGGATGTGCAGCGCATACGCGACATCTTGCGCTGGACCGCCAACGGCCTGCCCATCAGCAAGGTTGGCGACAGGCTCGCCGGCCAGCCTGAGGCGCCTGTGCAGCAGCCCTCGGCCTTTGACGACTGGCGCGCCGCCGTTGCGCGCGCTTCCAGGGCATTCGATGCGCAGGCGCTGGAAGCGATCCATGGACAGCTGTTCACACTTTTGCCAAAGGCCACGGTGCTGCGGGACGTGCTGATGCCGGTTTGGCATGACCTGGCTTCAGGCACTGCGCCAGGCCAGCGTAGCCAATGGTTGTTTCTCGATACGTTCTTGCGCGCCCGGCTGCTGCTGCGCTTGCAGATGAACCAGGCCGACGCCCCACGGGTACTGCTGGCAGGTACCGAGGGTCAAGCCGAATGCCAGGTATTGTGCGCCGGGCTGCTGTTGAGCAGCGAGCGACAACGCATCGACGTGCTCGGCTGCGGGCAGCCGCTGGAAGAGCTCCCGCTGCTGTGTGCAGCGGTGCAGCCTGCGGCACTGGTGATCGCGCTGCAGCCACCGGTGAGCCCTGCCTTGGCCAAGCGCCTGCGCTCGCTGCAGATGGAAATTGCTTGTCCGCTGGCCTTGACAGGCGAGGGGCTGGCCGGTGTGCAGGCGGCCTTGCACGGGCTGCCGGTGTGCCTGCTGGACGAGCATGGTGCTGACGTCGCGCGCGTGCTTGACGCCTTGCTCCGAGGGGCGCTGGACCTTTGATCTCTGCCCTGCGCCCTGCCAAGGTGGTGAGGTGCACAGTTCCGTAACCGCGTCTACGCTCTCTAAGCGTCATTAAACCTACGCTGAACCGATACGGCGCATTGTTCAAAGGAGCTGGCAATGACTGTGTTCGTAAAAAGCTTCAGTACGCATCGTGCGGAACATGCGAAAGGGTGGATGCTTGCACCGGTTATCCTGTTGGCTCTCCACAGTAGCGACCTGTTAGCCGGAGGCATCTTCATCTATGAGGCCGGCCAGGAAAGCAACGGCTTGGCCAATGCTGGCTCGGCGGCGCTGGCCACCGACCCCAGCGTGCTGATGAGCAATCCCGCAGGTATCGCCCTGCTGCCTGGCACGCAGATCAGCGCCAACGCGCAGGTAATCCTTGGCGACCTGCGTTACTCACGCGACAGCAACAACCAGTTCGACGGCAACGAGGGCGGCAATGCCCTGCAATACCTGCCGGGCGCCAGCCTGTTCATCAGCCACCAGCTCGATGACCGCTCGGCCATCGGGTTCGGCATGTACGGTAATTTCGGCCTGGCACTGAACTACGACGATGACTGGGCAGGGCGATACTTCACCCAGGAAGCAGCAGTGATTGGTGTGTCTTTCCAACCCACCTTTGCTTACAAGTTCACCGATGACCTCACCGTCGGCGTCGGCCCGCGCATGATGCTCGGCTATTACCGCACCGAGGTGGCCATCAATAACAGCCTGCTGGGATTGGTCGAGCGCCCCGATGGCCAACTCGAATACAAGGACACCGATTTCGGCATTGGGGTGAACCTGGGCCTGCTCTACCAACTCGCCCCTCGCACGCGAATTGGCCTGGCCTACACCAGCAAGGTGAAACTGGAGTTTGAAGACAATCCGCACGTCAGCAACATCAACAATCCCCTCATCAATGCCGCCCTGAACCGCCTGGCGGTAGACACGCTGGAACTGGAGATGAATGTACCGCAGACCGCGACATTCAGTGTGGCCCACCAGTTGGACGAGCAGTGGACATTGCTGGGCAGCCTGGGTTGGCAGGACTGGAGCGAGTTCGGTGACATCGGAGTCGAGGTGGACGCCAATGCTGCCGGGGTCAGCCGCACGGTCGATCGCAAGTACAAGGACACCTGGCACGCTTCGGTGGGCGCCCAGTACCAGTCTACCCGCCAATTGCGCTGGAGCTTTGGGGTGGGCTATGACAGTTCGGCCGTGGATGACAAGGACCGGACCGTGGACAACCCGATGGGCGAGGTATGGCGCTTCGCAACCGGGGTGAACTATCAGATTGAAGAAGGACTGGACCTGCATCTGGCGTACACGCTGGTCTGGCTCGGCGACATGGACGTGGAGCAGACCAAAGCGCGTTCCGGCGACACGCTGTCAGGCCGTTTCGATAACGCTGCCCTGCACATCGTCGGAGGCGGTGCAACCTGGCGATTCTGAAGACGCTCATCCTTGGATAACCGCTCCAACGTGGAAGGAGAAGTTGCATGAAAAGTAAGTCTCTTATTGCAACCGTTTGTCTCGCATCGCTGTTACTGCATGGGTGCACGAGCAAATACGTGGAGCCTGATGAGTATTCCGGATTTCTGAAGGACTACAGCAAGCTCAAGGAAGACAAATCACCTTCGGGTGCCGAGGTCATGCGCTGGATCAAGCCTGGCATCAATGCCAACCAGTTTTCCAGCGTCTATGTCGAACCCAGCCAGTTTTACCCTAAACCGCAACCCACCGCGAAAATTCCGCAGCAAACCTTGCAAGGCATAACCCAATATTACGATCAGGCGTTGAAGAACCAATTTTCCACAGTCCTGCCGCTGGCGACGAGCCCTGGGCCTGGTGTACTGGTGGTGCGCCCGGCGATCACTGGGGTGAGCGCCAAAACCAAGGGGCTGCGCCCGTATGAGGTTATCCCGATCGCGTTGGTGGCCGCCGGCATCAGTACGGCTACAGGTATTCGCGACCAGGACACCAGCGTGGCCACGGAGGCCGCATTCATTGATGGAAGTACCAATGAGTTGGTGGCCGAAGTGGTACGTAAAGGTGCAGGCGCTGAACTGGACAACTCCTCGCAGATCATGCAGGCCAAGGACGCACGTGCCGTGCTCGATGGCTGGGCAAAGGATATGGTCAGTTCATTCCAGGCGCTGAAGAAATAGCCCGCATGTTCCCCTGTCGCGGAGGTGCGCCAAGGGAGCGGAATGTGATGCATGAATGCAATGCTTCAAGGGGGCCCCGATGAAAACGGTCATGCTCAAAATCAAACATGAATGCCTGAAAGTGCTTCCGCCCACCGTGTTTTTTTTCGTGATTCTGCACATCGTTGCGCTGATTCGCGCACTTATGATCAAGGGCTCAGGGGTGGAGCTGCCTGTCTCTGCCTCGGTGCTGATCGCCGCTCTGATATTGGGCAAGTCTGTGCTGGTTGCCGATATGCTGCCTTTCATCAACCGGTTTCCCGACAAGCCGCTAATCTGGAACGTTGTCTGGAAAACACTCATGTATGCAATGGTCGCGCTGATCGTTCATTACCTGGAACGTCTGTATGAGTACTGGAAAGAGGCTGAGGGCTTGCTCGATGCAAACGCGATGTTGTGGGCATCCATAAACTGGCCTCGCTTCTGGGCTGTTCAGATTTTGCTGATGACATTGATATTCATGTATTGCGTCATCGCAGAGTTGGCGCGCGTCATTGGTCGCGAGCGCCTTAAACGCATGTTCATCGGCCCGTTACCGTCAAAGCAGTCCGAGATGTCGAATCACACCGGATAGCCGAACAGCCCGGCCGATCGAAACGCAGTGACTTTCAGTTGACGGGTAATACTATGTCGAAAAGAAATGGCTACCCGCTTTATCTACTTGCCTTGCTGGCACATACCGGACAAGGGCAAGCGGAAGACTCCGCAGAGCTTGCCAAGAAAGCGCTTAACCCGGTTGCGGCCATGTACAGCTTGCCGGTGCAATATAACTGGGACCAGAAAATAGGCCCGCGCGGCAATGGCAAGCGCAGCCTGACAAACATCCAGCCCGTTCTGCCTTTCAGCCTGAATGAAGAGTGGAACCTGATTTCCCGAACTATCCTGCCCGTCATCGACCAACACGGCCTGGGGGGAGCAGCGGACACCTCTGGCGTGGGGGATGTGACCCAGAGCTTTTTCTTCTCACCGAAACAACCCACTGCCAGTGGCTGGATACTCGGTGCAGGGCCGGCGCTGCTGATACCAACAGGCAGCAACGACGTACTGAGCAGTGAACAATGGGGGCTCGGGCCGACCGCGGTAGCCTTGAAGCAATCCAACGGTTGGACGCACGGCATATTGGCCAATCATATCTGGGGGCTGGAGGGCAGCCCTGCGGATGGAAAGGAGAAGGTCAATCAGACCTTCTTGCAGCCGTTTCTTTCATACACCAATAGTACGTTGACCACCTTTGGTATCAACAGTGAGTCCACCTACGACTGGCAATCCAAAGACTGGACGATTCCGCTCAACCTGACCGTTACCCAATTATTGAAGGTTGGCGGCCACCCCATTACCGTCCAGGCCGGCCCGCGTTACTGGCTCGATTCACCGGATAATGGCCCGGACGGCTGGGGCTTTCGCTTTGCTGTGACGCTGCTGTTCCCCCGCTGAGCCGGACAGTAAGCCAATAATAACAAAGCGGATTTTCAGTTTGCGGCTATGATCAGTAACCAGTGGCCTGCAGGCCTGTCCGAGCGGTCGTTGGCGAACGGTGGGTTTCGGCTCTGTATGAAGAGCCTTGATATTCGGTGATGCTGCGTTGAAAACAGCCTGACCTTCGTCCAAAGGCTTTTCATGCACCCTAGGCAACAGCCTAATTACGCAGTCGTCGCTACTTGGCATGCCAGAAGCCTCCTCCAAGGGGCGCTGATTCGTTTGACCACGGAGCTAAAGGATGGCGCGTCGCAACGAAGGCAATATGCTGGGCTTGCCGTTTAAGGCCTTGTGCTGTTTGGCTGTTTTGATCATTTGGCTGTTTGGCCCAGTGGGCATCGCGTTCTCCGCTGATGAGGCGGGTTCTGTGCCTACCCCCTCGATCGCGTCCGAGGGCTATGTGGAAACCGCTACCTGCCTTGGCTGTCACGTTACCCAGGCCAAGGCCTGGAAGGACTCGGATCACGGTTGGGCCATGCGTGATGCCACCGAGGCCAACGTGCTCGGCAACTTCAAGGATGCTCGCTTCGATGAGGCCGGGGTAACGGCGCGTTTCTTCCGTAGGCAGGGTGGCTTCTTCGTCAATACCGAAGGTGAGGATGGCCAGCCGGCAGACTTTCAAATTCTCTACACCTTTGGCCACTATCCGCTGCAGCAGTACCTGGTTGCCCTGCCCAGGGGCCGCCTGCAGGCTTTGACCATCGCCTGGGACAGCAGAGCCAAGGGCGAGGGCGGGCAACGCTGGTTCTCGCTCTACCCAGGCCAACGCTTCGCGCCCGATGACCCCTTGCACTGGACCGGTCGCTACCAGAACTGGAACGGCATGTGCGCCGATTGCCATTCCACTCGCTTGATGAAGCATTACGACGATCGTCAGGACAGCTTCGCCTCCACCTGGAAAGAGCAGAACGTTGGCTGCCAGAGCTGTCATGGGCCTGGCAAGGCGCATGTCGATTGGGCGAATAAAACCAAACCAGCCGAGCAAGCCTATGCATCGGCCAAGGACATAGGCCTGGCCGTCGATTACAAGGCGCTGGGCAGTCAGGGCATGGTCGAGCAATGTGCGTTCTGCCACAGCCGGCGGCAGACCCTTGGCGTGGGTCAGTTACCTGGTCATCCGCAGCTTGACCAGAGCCTCCCGGCAACATTGCGCCGTGGCCTTTACCACGCCGATGGTCAGATCGACGGTGAGGTGTACGAGTACGGCTCGTTCACGCAAAGCAAAATGTACAATGCAGGGGTGGGCTGCACCGACTGCCACAATCCCCATACCACCAAGGTCAAGATCGAAGGCAACGGGCTGTGCCTGCAATGCCACAACGGCAATCCACCGGTTGCCCGCTTCGCCACCCTGCAGGCCAAGGACTACGATACACCCGCCCACCATCACCATGTCGCTGGCAGCCCTGGCGCTCAGTGTGTCAGTTGCCACATGCCGACCAAGACCTACATGGTCGTCGACCCCCGTCGCGACCACAGCTTGCGGATCCCACGTCCGGACCTCGCCGGCAAGGTCGACAGCCCCGATGCCTGCACCGCCTGTCACAAGGATCAGCAACCGGCCTGGGCGGCCAAGGCAATCGAGCAGTGGTTTGGCAAACCGCAGCGGCCGGTGTTGTTTGGCGAGGCGTTCCAGGCGGTGCGCGATGGCCAAGGTATCCCGTTGAGCCTTTTGAATACGGTGCTGGCAGACAAGACCAAGCCAACCATCGTCCGTGCCACGGCTGCCGAACAGATGGCCGACCTGGGCCCCCAGGCCCTCATCAGTCTGGGCTGGGCGTTGAAAGATCCGAGCCCCTTGGTGCGAGCCTACGCCACCTCTGGTTTCTCGAGCGTGCCACCAGAGCAGCGTCTCAAGCCGCTGTTGCCCCTGCTCGAAGACCCGTCCCTGGCGGTGCGCGATGAGGCAGTGCGGGCGCTCGCGGATGTGCCCACGGCGCAATTGCCAGCCCAGTCGATGGAGGCGTTCAGCACCGCGCTGGCGGACTATGAGGCGCGGCTGCGTGGCAATGCCGACCTGCCTGGCGGGCGTTTGAACCTGGCCGTCCTGTTGAGCCGCCAGGGGCGTCAGCAAGAAGCCATGGAACAGTACCGTCAGGCACTGCGCCTTGACCCATACTTTGTGCCGGCGCGGGTCAACCTGGCCAATCTCGCAACGGCCGAACATCAGCTCGATGAAGCGGAAAGGGTACTGCGTGCGGGCTTGGCGCTGGACAAGATATCGGCCCCCGACCACGGCAACCTGGCGTACATGCTGGCCCTGCTGCTGGTGGAGCGACGCCAGCCCGAAGAGGCCGTGGGACTGATGGAAACGGCAGCGGTCGCGCTGCCAGGCAATGCGCGCATTCGTTACAACCAAGGTTTGCTGCTGTCGCGCATGAACCGTCGGGATGAGGCCTTGGTGGCACTGGAGCAGGGCCTCAAGCAGGCGCCTGACAACGCCGACCTGCTTTACTCGTTGATCTACCTGCATGCCTTGGCCGGTGAACGCAGTGAAGCCTACGCCTATGTGCAAAGAATGCGCAAAGCGGCCCCTGACGATATACGCCTGCAAGGCATCGAGCCTTATTGGCAAAAGTACGAAAGCACAAACTGAAGCTGGCGAGGGCGCGGTGAGCGGCTAGATTTACCTCGTTGCCTTCAAGCAGTTGCGAACATCCGTGGGGCCTCTTGTCGATGCCCCGACTGACTAGGACCGGACAGTGGATATACGCGAGCAGATTGCTGAACTCGAAGCCCATGTGGCGCAGAGCGTGCTGGGCCAGGCCGACACCATTCGTCATGTGATTCTTGGCTTGCTGGCCAATGGTCACGTCTTGCTGGAAAGCCTGCCTGGGCTGGCCAAAACGCGTACGGTCAAGGCGTTGGCCACGCATCTGGAAGCCAGCATGCGGCGCATCCAGTTCACCCCCGACCTATTACCGTCGGACATCACCGGTGGCGAAATCCTCCAGCAGACCGCACAGGGCAACGAGATCAAGTTTCAGCCTGGGCCGCTGTTCGGCAACGTGATTCTCGCCGATGAGATCAACCGCGCCCCGGCCAAGGTTCAGGCAGCACTGCTTGAAGCCATGGAAGAACGCCAGATTACCGTAGCTGGGCAGAGCTACCCGATGTCGGGCCTGTTCATGGTGCTGGCGACCCAGAACCCCATCGAGCAAGAAGGTACCTACCCATTGCCCGAGGCGCAGATGGACCGGTTCCTGATGAAGCTGCAACTGGACTATCCCAAGGTGGAGGATGAAGCCCTGGTGCTACGGCTGGTGCGCAACGAGGAACAACAGGCAGGCCACCCGCACCAGGCGCCTGGGCGTCTGCCCCAGGAAGTGGTGTTCGCCGCCCGCAGCGCGATCGCGTGCATCGAAGTATCGCCCGCGATCGACCGCTACCTGATCGATCTGATCAACGGCACCCGCCACCCGGCAGAGCATGATCCGGACCTTGGGCGTTGGATCAAGATCGGCGCCAGCCCGCGTGGCGGTATCAGCCTGGATAGGGTGGCGCGCGCCCACGCGTGGCTGGCCGGGCAGGAGTACGTCACCCCGGACGATGTGCGTGCGGTCATCCATCCGGTGTTGCGCCACCGCTTGCAGCTCTCTTACGACGCCGTCGCCGATGGCATTGGGGCCGACCAGGTGATCGACCGGCTGCTGGACAAGGTCGCCATCCCAGCCTGAACGGAGCGAGCCCATGCAACCGACCCAGGATGGCTTCGTCTACGCTTCGCTGAGCCAGCTGATGGCGTTCGAGTACCGCGTGCGCGGTTTGAGCTTTCTGGCGCGTCAGCCCTTGGCGAGCATTCTGGCGGGCAACCATGCCTCACGCCTGCGTGGCCGTGGCTTGAGCTTCGACGAGCTGCGCCGTTACATACCTGGCGATGACCTGCGACACCTCGACTGGCGCGCCTCGTTACGCTATGGCAAGCCGTTCGTGCGCACGTTTACCGAGGAGCGCGACCGGCCGACGCTGCTGCTGGTCGATCAGCGCATGAACATGTACTTCGGCTCCAGGCGCAGTTTCAAGTCGGTCACCGCTGCCGAGCTTGCCGCGTTGTCGGCATGGATCGCCCTGCAGGCCGGTGATCGGGTGGGCGGGCTGGTGTTCGACGATCAGCAGGTGGTGCACATCAGGCCGCTGCGCAGCCGCGCACGGGTGCAGGCACTTTGCGCAGCAGTGGTGCGCAGCAACAATCGCCTCAGTGCGTCAGGGCCGGACAGCGAGCTGGAGGGGCAACTCGACAATGCGCTGCGCACTGTCCTCGGCCTGGCCGGGCATGATGCGCTGATTTGCATCATCAGTGACTTTGCCGGCGTGTCGGAGCAGACCTTGAAGCTGTTGCGCCAACTGAGCGCGCACAATGATGTGATCGCCATGCAGGTGTATGACCCCATTGCGCTGGATGTCCCTGACAAGGGGCGTCTGAGCGTGACGCAGGGTGAGGTACAGATCGACCTTGAGGTTGGGCGGCGCCAGGTGCACCGGCCGTTGGGCGACTTTTTCTCCGGGCGCCTGCAGGACGTGGCTCAGTTGCTGCGCCGCAGCCAGATACCCCTGATGATGATCAGTACCGGCGACGAGGTGCTGGGCCAGGTACAGCGTGAACTGGGGCGGCTTGGGGGAAGTGCCCGATGAGTGCCCGGCCGTCGCCTGCCGCCATCGACCAGCTCAAGGAGCTGCCGTTGCCGGTACCGCCGTTCAGTTACGCCCCGCACACCTGGGGCTGGGCGGTATTGCTGGCCTTCGTGGTGCTGGCAGGGCTCGCTTATGCCGTGTATGCCTGGCGGCGCTGGCAGCGCAATCGCTATCGGCGTGAGGCGCTGTTGCGGCTCGACGCGCTGGTGGGGGCGCTGGCCAAGCCCGAGCAGCGTCTGGCGGCCCTGCGTGAAGTGCCGGAGCTGCTCAAGCGGGTAGCGCTTTCCATGCCCGATGCACCCGCGGTACACAGCTTGTCGGGCGCGCAATGGCAGGTGTTTCTGCAGCAGCGGGCACGCTTTGCCTTGCCTGGGCAGTTCGCCGCGCAACTGCACACGCTGGCTTATGCGCCAGACCTGCAGGTGCAGGCGATCGGCGAACCTGAGCTGCGGACCCTGGTGAACACCTGCAGGCGCTGGATCGAGGCTCATCATGTGGCAGTTTGATTACCTGTGGGTGTTCTTGTTGCTGCCCTTGCCCTGGGTCGTCTACCGTTTCATGCGCCCTTATCACGAGGCGCGCAGCGCATTGCGGGTGCCGTTTTTCTTCGCCATGAGCCGTGCAGTGAACCAGTTGCCGGGCACCTCGCCACCCTCGGGCGGACGCTGGCAAGTGCTCGTGAACCTGCTGGTATGGGGTCTTCTGGTGGCGGCCTGCGCGCGGCCCGTACTGGTGGAAAAGGCCATTGAGCGTGAGCAACCGATCCGCGACATGCTGCTGGCGATCGATATTTCGCAGTCCATGCAGGCCAAGGACTTTACTGACGCCAATGGCCGGCAAGTGGATCGGTTGAGCGCGGTGAAAGGGGTGGTCCGCGACTTCATCGCCCAGCGCAAGCAAGACCGCATCGGCTTGATCGTCTTCGGCACGGGCGCCTACCCACAGGCGCCCCTGACCCTCGATCATGCCAGCCTCTCGCTGCTGCTTGATGAAGTCGGTGTGGGGATGGCTGGGCCGAATACCGCCATAGGCGATGCCATTGGCCTTGCCATCAAGCTGCTGGACCAGGCCAATGAGCAGGAAAAGGTGATGGTGCTGCTGAGCGACGGCAACGACACCGGCAGCGCCATAACGCCTGAACACGCGGCAGCCTTGGCCAGTGATCGGAATATCGTGGTACATACCATTGGTATCGGCGACCCCCAGGCCAGCGGTGAAGACAAGGTGGACTTGCAGGCGCTGGAGGGCATCGCGCGTACCACCGGTGGCTGGTTCTTCCGCGCCGATGACCGGGGCGCGCTGGCGCAGGTGTATGCCACGCTCGACCGGATCACCCCGCACCGCGTCAAGACCTTCAGCCATCAGCCCAAGCGTGACCTGTTCTGGTGGCCACTGGGGGCGGCCCTGCTGTTGCTCGCCTTGGGGCATAGCCTGGCAGCCATAGCCGGCCCGTTGCGGGCACGGCCTGCGCAGGGGAGGCCGTGAATGGACATCGACCTCAGCGCCTTGCACCTGCTACGCCCTTACTGGTTGTTGCTGTGGCTACCGGCTGCGCTGCTGCCGTGGGCCTGGCAGCGGCGCCATGATCTGAAGCGGCAGTTGCACGGCGTGATCGCTCCACACCTGGTCGAGCATTTGCTCATCGTCCCCGAGGAGCAACAGCGGGTGCGGCCCGTTCACCTGCTGGCAGCACTGCTCGGCCTGGGTGCCCTGGCCGCCGCCGGGCCGACCTGGCAGCGAGATATCCCGGCGTTCGTCGACAACCGTGCGCCGTTGATCCTGGCGCTGGACCTGTCGCCCTCGATGGATGCCGACGACGTCCCCCCGTCCCGCCTGCAAGCCGCCAAACATACCTTGCACGACCTGGTGATGCGCCGCGCGGGCGCGCGTACAGCGCTCATCGTGTATGCCGGCAGCGCGCACCTGGTGCTGCCCGCCACGGAAGACCCGCAGTTGCTCGATACGTTTTTGCAAGCGCTGACCACCGATTTGATCGCCAAACCCGGCAAGGACGTGGTGGGCGTGATCGAAGTGGCGAAACGCTTGCTTGCTGCCGAACAGGTGCCCGGCACGCTGGTGCTGCTGACCGATGGCGCCGATGCCGGGCAGCTGTCGGCACTCGCGGGCGCGCTGAAAGGCAGCGACCTGCAGGTGATGGTACTGGCCGTTGGCAGCCACGACAGCGGTGTTTTGCATGACGCCCAGGGCCGTACCCGCGTCGATGCCGAAGGGCGCCCGCTACAGGCGGACTTCGATCAGCAGGGCTTGAGGCAGTTGGCCAAAGCCGTCAACGGCCCGCTGGGCAGCCTGACCCTGAGTGACGACGACCTGGACTGGATCGAACTGCATGCGCAGCAGCATTTTCAGGCAGCCCAAGGCGACGCGCAGCAGGTGCACTGGAAGGACGCCGGCTACTGGCTGTGCTGGCCGCTGGCGCTGATCGCGCTGTTGTGCCTGCGCCGTGGCTGGAAGGTGCACTGGATGGCCACCGTGCTGGTGGCGGCATTGCTGGGCACGCAGCCGCAAACGGCGCAGGCCGGGCCTGTCGCTGATGCCTTCTTCACGCCTGACCAGCAGGGTCGCTGGGCCTTTGAGCATGGCCATTACCCGCAGGCTGCGGCGCATTTCAACGACCCTTACTGGAAAGGCCTGGCTGCCTACACCGCCGCCGACTATGACGTTGCCCTGGTCAGCCTCGGCAAGGTCGATACCGCCCAGGCTTTTTTCTACCGGGGCAATATCTACGTGCGCCAGTTCAAGTTCCCCCAAGCGGTCCAGGCCTACCAACAGGCTTTGAAGCGGCAGCCGGTGTTTCCCGAGGCCAGCGCCAACCTGGCATTGGCACAGGCGCTGCTCAAAGACTACGAAGACCAGCAAAAGGCAGGTACACCAGACGAGAAGGCCGACAAGGTGGTGGAGGACCAGACACCCTCCAAAGGCGCCCGGCAGAAGCAGCAAACTCCGCAGGCCGCTTCGGACCAGGTCTGGCTGAACAACCTGACGACGTCGCCGGCACAGTTCCTCAGGCGCAAGTTCCTGCTTCAGGACGCCTCACGGCAAACCCCGGAGGGCACCCGATGAAACGCTTGCTGTTGCTGCTAGGGCTCTACCTGCCATTGCTCGCGGTCGCGGCACCCGAGGCACGCGTGCAGGTGCGGCTGCTGCCGGCCGGTGACACGGTAGTAGGCGCGACGCTCGAGTTGCAGATCGACTTATTGGTGGACACCTGGTTCACCCAGCCGGCCGTGTTGCCGGTGATCGAATTGTCGGGTGCTACGGTGAGCGCGCCGAGCGGTGAAGCGCAGCATCTGAACGAGCGAATCGACGGCAAGACCTTCTTTGGCCTGCGTTACACCTATCAGATTACCCCGCAAACGGCCCAGGCCTTCACACTCCCGGCGCAAACCTTTCAGGTGTTCCCCGGCCAGGCGGATGCCCCGGTCACGCTTACCAGCGAACCGCTGGCGTTCGCAGCCAAGGCCCTGGCCGGCGACGCGACTGTGCACCGCCTGGTGGCACGAAACGTCAGCCTTGAGCAACAAACACAACTGTCGCATTCGCCGTTGCGGGCAGGGGACAGCGTTACCCGCCGTGTTATTACGCAAGCCGAAGGTGCGCAGGCGATGCTGATACCGCCGCCACCGTTGGTCGACATCAAAGGCCTTAAAAGCTATGTACAAACCCCTCGTATTGCGTCGCTCAGTGATGGCCGCGGGGGCTCGATAGGCGGCCAGCGCGAGGACAGTGTGAGCTATGTGGTATCGGCTGCCGGACGTTACCAATTACCCGCGATCGAACTGCAGTGGTGGGACGCGGCTACTGGTGAGGCCAGGCAAGCAACGTTGCCCCCCATCGACGTCAACGCCATCGAGGGTGGTTACAAGGCGCCGTTTTCCATCGACCAGGACCTGCGCGCGCTCGGCCGTCAGGCCCAGTTGCGCCTGCCCGGTTACGGGTTGTGGGCAGCGGGCTTGCTGGTGCTTGGCGGAGTGCTGATTTACTTTGCACGGCCGTGGATGCAGGTGGTGTGGCGGCATTTGAAAGGCTGGCGAACAGCGCGGCGTACGGCGCGGTTGCAGTCTGCCGACCATGCCTGGCGGCAGGCGCGTGCACAACTTGCGCAAGACCCACCTCAGCTCGACGGGCTATACCTGTGGATCCGGCGGGTTACCGGGCAGCGCACGGTGTCAGAATTTTCCTTATCTTTGCCATCCTCATTGCGAATACGTCTACTAGACTGGCTCCAGAACCGTTACGGCAATGGCAGTGAAGTACGCCAGGTTGCGCCGTCACTGAGCCCGATTCTGCCAGCGCTGCGGCGAGCGGCGGTGAACGGGCGGCAGGTCAGTCACCCTGAAGGCTTGAAACCACTCAACCCATGAGTTTTTGCCTGAAGTGGATAGGCAGCACAGAGGAGGGATACTTCATGCTCGACCTGCACCGTACGCGCTGGTGGTTGACCTGGTTGCTCGTGTTGCCTTTGGCTGTGCAGGCCGCGAACCCGCTGCCTTCCTGGCGGGAGGGTCCTTCACGGCAAGCCATCGAAGCTTTCGTGGGCGCCGTGACCACCGAGGGCGGCAAAGATTACGTGCCCGAGGCCGAGCGCATCGCCGTCTTCGACAATGATGGCACGCTGTGGAGCGAGCAGCCGCTGTATTTCGAAGTGCTGTTTGCCCTCGACGAGGTCAAAAGGCTCGCACCGCAGCACCCGGAATGGGCCACCCAACAGCCGTTCAAGGCCGTCCTTGAGGGCGACCAGCAAGCACTCAGTGACAGCGGCATGGACGGTATGCTGAAGATCGTGGCCGCCACCCATGCCGGGGTCAGCACCGAGGCTTTTATCACCAATACCCAGCGCTGGCTGGCGAAGGCCGTGCACCCTCGCACCCACAAGCCGTACACCGAGATGGTCTTCCAGCCCATGCTCGAGCTCTTGCAGTACCTGCGGGCCAATGGTTTCAGGACTTACATCGTTTCAGGCGGCGAGGTGGCCTTCATGCGTGCATTCGCTGAGGAAGTCTATGGGGTGCCGCCAGAGCAAGTGATAGGCACCATACTGGAAGCGCGCTTTATCGACGACAACGGTAAATTGTCTATCGAACGGCTGCCCAAGTTGCTGCACAACGATGATGGCCCAGGCAAGCCGGTGAGCATCGATGCTCATATCGGCCGTCGCCCTATCTTCGCCTTCGGCAACTCCGACGGCGACCTGCAAATGTTGCAGTGGACCATGGCTGGCGACGGCAAGCGCTTTGCCGGGCTGGTCCACCACACCGATGCGACACGCGAATGGGCCTATGACCGCGACAGCAAGGTCGGGCACCTGGACAAGGCGCTGGATGCCGCCATGGGTGCGAACTGGACCGTAGTCGATATGGCGCGCGAGTGGCAGCGCATCTACCCATTCGAAAGCAACCAGGTTCAATGAAAGAGAACCGCAGGGCACAGGGAACCAGCCAAGCAGTAGGTCGATCGTGCACGTAGTCGTGGCAAATGCCAGTAAACGTGATACGGAGAAACCGCCTTATGAAGTCCAGTAGAAGATGGATAACCACATTCGCGCTCGCCGCTACTGCGGCGGTGAGCGTGTGCACGGCGAGTGCCGCGGAAAAACCCAATATTCTGGTGATATTCGGCGATGACATTGGCCAGACCAATATCAGTGCCTACGGCAAGGGCGTGGTCGGCTATCAGACGCCGAACATCGACCGCATCGGCCAGGAAGGGATGCTGTTCACTGACTATTACGCCGAGAACAGCTGCACCGCTGGGCGTTCTACCTTCATCACCGGGCAGACACCGCTGCGCACCGGTTTGTCCAAGGTCGGTATGCCTGGGGTGCCCGTGGGCTTGCAGGCGCGCGATGTCACCATTGCCCAGGCACTCAAGGCGCAGGGCTATGCCACTGGCCAGTTCGGCAAGAACCATTTGGGCGACCGGGATGAATACCTGCCGACCAATCATGGGTTCGACGAGTTTTTCGGCAACCTGTATCACCTCAACGCCGAAGAAGAGCCGGAGCGTGAACTGTGGCCTAAGGATGATGAGGCATTCGTCAAGGCTACCTCGCCGCGCGGTGTGATCAAGTCGAGCGCCGATGGCAAGATCGAGGATACCGGTGCGCTGACCAAGTCGCGCATGGAGACCATCGACGACGAGACCACCCAGGCGGCAATCAACTTCATCGACAAGCAAGTCAAGGCTGACAAGCCGTTCTTCGTCTGGATGAACACCACCCGTATGCACCTTTATACCCATGTACGTGAGTCGATGCGTGGGCAGAGCGGCATGCCGGGCAATGAGTATGCAGATGGCATGCTCGAACACGACGGTGATGTGGGCAAGCTGCTCAAGACCCTCGATGACCTGAAGATCGCCGACAACACCATCGTGGTCTACACCACGGACAACGGTCCTAACCAGTTCTCCTGGCCTGATGCCGCGACGACGCCGTTCCGCAACGAGAAGAACTCCAACTGGGAAGGCGCCTACCGCGTGCCGGCGATGATCCGTTGGCCGGGCAAGGTCAAGCCGGGCACGGTGTCCACCCAGATGTTCTCGGGGCTGGACTGGTTCCCGACACTGTTGGCCGCAGCCGGTGACACTGACATCAAGGACCGTTTGCTCAAGGGCACCGATGTGGGGGGCAAAAACTTCAAGGTGCATCTGGACGGTTATAACCAACTGGACTATCTGACCGGCAAAACGGACAAGAGCGCACGTAACGAGTTCTATTACTTCAACGACGACGGTGAACTGGTGTCGATGCGCTTCGGCAACTGGAAGCTTGTGTTCTGCGAACAGCGCGCCCCGGGTGGCTTCGCCGTCTGGAGCGAGCCGTTCACCTGTCTGCGGGTGCCCAAGGTCTTCAATCTGCGTATGGACCCGTATGAACGCGCCGATGTCGTCTCCAACCAGTACTACGATTGGGTGACCAAGAACGACTACCTGATCTTCCAGGGAACCCGCAAAGCTGCCGCATTCCTGCAGACGTTCGTGGAATACCCGCCGAGCCAGCGTCCGGCAAGTTTCAGCATCGACCAGATCCGTGCTGACGTGGACAAGAAGATCGAAGAGAAGATGAAGCAATAACGGCAATGCCCCGCGCCCGCCCTTGGCGGGCGCATTCTTTCATACCCAGTGCGGACAGGCGTGTGAGTCCGTTAAGGCTTGATGATGCCAGCAGTCGTGAACCTTCCCCGCGCCGGCAGCCCCGGCACCACCGAAACGCAAGCACCGCTGCAATGGCTGATGCCTGCGGCGCTGCTGTTCGCCTCTGGTGGTGCAGCGCTGATCTATCAGGTGCTTTGGGTCAAGCAGCTGTCTCTGGTGGTTGGGGTGGAGGTGTATGCCATCACCGCTGGCATCAGCGCGTTTTTTGCAGGGCTGGCCATGGGCGGCCTGCTGTTCGGTCGCTGGGCTGACCGCTTGCGCCACCCGGTCAGGCTCTATGCGGGGCTGGAGTTGTCGGTCGCTTTACTGGCGGTGGCGGCGACCTTGGGGCTGGCGCAGAGTGCGGCACTGTTTGCCCGCCTGGAGGCAAATGTCGGCTTGCTGGCCTGGCTGCTGCCACTGAGCCTGGTGGGGCTGCCCGCCTTTTTGATGGGCGGAACCTTGCCTGTACTGGTTCGAGCGCTGACCCCCAGTGACGCGCAGACGGGGGAGGCGGGTGGTCGGTTATACGCCGCCAATACCGCTGGCGCAATCTGCGGCACCTTGTTGGCGGCATTCGTCTTGCTGCCCCTGCTTGGCGTCACCGGGGCCGCCTGCGTAGCGGGGGCGTTGAATCTGCTGGCCGCGCTGGGCGCCTGGTGCGGGCGCGGCAGGGATGAGCGGGCCTTGCCTACCTCTGCCACTGCCTCGCTGCCGCGCACGCCGCAGGCTCGCTTGGCCATCGCCCTGTATTGCCTGGCAGGCGGCGTGGCGCTCGGTTACGAAGTGGTGTGGACCCAATCGATCGTGCAGTTCATGAGTACCCGCGCGTTTGCCTTCTCCGTGGTGCTGGCCACGTACCTGACGGGGTTGGTCCTGGGCAGTGCACTGTATGCCCGGCGCGCCGACCGCATCCGCGACCCTTGGGGGCTGTTCGGCCTGCTGATCGCGTCTGCCGGGCTGCTGGCGTTGTTGCAGATTGCCGGGCTCGGGCGGTGGCTGGTGACCTGGCAGACCCTGCTGGAAAGCCATGTACTGCAACTGACCGGCAGCCAGTTGGCTGGAATGTGCGCGCGCTTTGCGGCTGCCGCAGTGTGCGTGGTATTCATCCCGACCACGTTGCTCGGGGCGGCATTTCCGCTGGCCCTGCGCCTGGCCGTGGACAGTGGCCAAGTGGGGCGGGACGTGGGGGCGGTGATTGCCCTCAATACCCTGGGTGGCATCGTCGGTGTCATGCTCACGGGGTTTGTCCTGGTGCCTGGAATAGGGCTGGTGCGAACTTTGGTGGTGCTCGCTTGCCTGGCGGCGGCCATCGGGGCAGTAGCGACATGGCGCGGCAAGGCCGTGCACAAGGGCATGCGGGCAGCGGTCCTGCTGGTTGGCGGCGCGACCCTGGTTACCGGCGCACTTACCCCACCAGAACGCTTGGCACAGTTGTTACCAGGTGCGCGTAGCGGCGAACTGGTGTTCTACCAGGAAGGCCGCGGCGGCACGGTAGCGGTGGTCAACCAGCAGCGTCAGGGACAAGCGTTCAACCGCCTGTACATTCAGGGTGTGTCCAACACTGGGGATGCCATGCCGTCACTGCGCTACATGCGCCTGCAGGCGTTGCTGCCATTGCTGATACATCGCGACGAGCCGCGCTCGGCGCTGGTGATCGGCTTCGGCACCGGGATCACCGCCGGTGCAATGCTGCGCTATTCAGGCCTGGAGCATCCGGTGGTTGCCGAACTGCTGCCGCAGGTACTGGCAGCGGCGCCGCTGTTCTCCGGTAACTACGACGCTGTGAACGATCCGCGCCTTGACATCCGCCTGCGTGATGGGCGCCGGGAGCTTTTGCGTAATGAGCAACGATACGACGTGATCACCCTGGAGCCACCACCGCCCTCGGCAGCAGGGGTGGTCAACCTTTACTCGCGCGACTTCTATCAGTTGGCAGCGTCTCGCCTGCAGGAGCATGGACTGGTGGCTCAATGGCTACCGCTCCCCACCCAGAACGACGAGGACAGCCGCTCGCTGGTACGCAGCTTTCTTGACGTGTTCCCGCATGCCTCGCTGTGGACCACTGAGTTTCACGAGATGCTCTTGATCGGCTCGGCAACGCCGATGGTGCTGGATGTACCGCGCATCCGCCAACGTTTCGAGCAACCCCAGGTTTCGGCTGCCCTGGCCCAGGTCGGCGTAAGCTCGGTCGAAGCATTGCTGGCCACCTGGGTGACCGACCGGCAAGGGCTTGAGCGTTATGCCGGCGATGCACAGCCGGTTACCGACGATCGGCCCCGTATCGAGTACGCGCCGTGGGTACGGCCGCGCGAAATCACCCGCGTGCTACCGGCATTACTGGCGCTGCGGGTAGCGCCGCCATTGGAAAATGCCAACCCCTCGGTGCTCGCCGCGGTGAATGATGAGTGGGCGTTGCTGCGTCGTTTTTATGGGCTGTCGCTGCTGGCCTACAACGGCAATCGCCAGGCCTGGATGCGCGAGGCGCGGGCCTTGGCGCCGATCAGCGCAGAGAATCCTTACATGCGCTGGTTTACCGGCGGTAGGCGCTGAACTGAACCCACGGTTAGAAACTGCGTCAGGCCTGGCTATTACTGCATGTTGCGCCTGCACGGGGCCATGGCTGGGGCCAGATCAGCACCGGAGGGTTCATCGCTCACGCGGTGTTTTCAGGTTTGGACGGGGCCGCGTGCCACTGCTCCTTGGGCACCCATTTGGGTTGCTCGGGGTCGCCCAGGTAGTGAGGCGACATGATTTGCACCCCATACTCATTGAACACGTCCTGGATATTGGCGTGCAACAGGCTCAGGAGCTGCGCGCGTGGCCTGGGCTCTGACGGAATGGCCTGGGCCACTAATCGATACTCGGGGTAGAAATCCGACAGCGCCGTCTGGAATACCTGGGGCGCGGGCGTTTGCAGCACGCCGTCGGTGCGACGAGCCGCTTCCAGCAACATCGCCTCGACCTGACGCCAGGGGGTGTCGTAGCCGATGGTCACCACGGTATCGACCACATAGCCTGGCCCTTCCACGATACGCGAGTAGTTCTTGGTCACCGAGCCGGTAATCATTGAATTGGGAAGTGTCAGCACTTCGCCAAGCCCGGTGCGTATGGATGTGGTGAAGATGCCCACTTCGGTCACCGTGCCCTCGTAATCGCCCACGCGTACAAACTCGCCGACGCGCATCGTGCGTGTGTAGGTAAGGATCAATCCGGCGGCCCCTTGGCCGATGACACTGGTCGCCCCCAGTGAAATCATCAGACCGAGCAACACCGAGAGCCCCTTGAAGGCATCGGTACCCGAGCCGGGTAGATAGGGGTAGGCCATCACCAGGGCGAATAGCCATATTGCCAGCGACGTCAGGCGCATGGTCGGTTGCAAGGTTTCGGCGGTCAGCCATTTCAACGTGCCCGGGCGTGCCATGCGCCTTAGCACACGTTTGGAGAAGGCGCTGATACCGCGGGCGATGAAGAAGATCGACAGCGCAACTACCAGGCCGGGCATGGCACGTAAAATGCCGCTGACCAGGTAGTTGAGCAGCTCCATCAGGTGGATATTGAGGCTTTCACCCCAAGACCTTGTGTAGGGGAACTGAGACAGCACGAAGCCCAGCCACTGGTAGCAGAACAACAACACGACCAACCAGTACAGCAGCCAGAGTGAGCGGTCGATCAGGTAGTACAGGTTCTGCAGGTCGAACAGTTGCGTGTGGCCGACCTTGAGGCGCTCGGAGTGTTTGCCCATCAGTTTGGGCAGCAGTCCCAAGAGCTTGCGTCGACAGTAGCCTGCGGCCTTTACCAGCATGAAGAACACCAAGGTTGCCGCAGCGCCGTAGCCTATCGCCGTGAGCAAAAAGCGCAGGCTACGCGCCTGACGGGTTTCCTCGACGACAAGGCGCAGGTTCTCGGCGGCCTGCTCGGCGGCTTCGCCTGCTGTAATGCTATCGGCCGCAGCATCCAGCGGCGTCACGATGAATGCACGGCGCCCGCCCAGCAGCACCAGGTAGCTGCGCAGAATAGGGTCGACGCGAACCTCCAGATCGTTTGTTTCCTGGAGTGTTTCCTCGATGACCTTCTTGGCGCGCTGGGCGCGCACCTTGGGTGTTTCGCCCAGCAGCGTCGCACGAAAGACCAGCACCGTGCGGTTGATGACGGTCAGCGGGGCGGGCTCGGCAATGACACCCTCTACCTCTGGCCCGGACTGAGGGTTGTCTGCATGGAGCAGGGGCGAGAACAGCAAGTGGGTCAGTAGCACCAGCCAAGCAGCCCGTCCGAACCTGCGCTTCTTGCCCATTTGACAGCCCCTGTGCCGGCGTGTGGATTGCTACCAGCATAGTCGGCTTCAGCCAGCATTCAGTGGCTTAGTTCGCGTGCAAGAGGATCACGAAGTTCTTCTTCATGTCTTCCACTACGGTCCATTTGCCCTTGGCGCCCGGTTCGATAATGAACGTGTCGCCAGCGGCCAGTTTGACCGGGGCGCAACCCTCAAGCTCGATGATGCAGCATCCACTCAAAACGTGGCAGAACTCCCAGACTTTGTAGTCAATGCGCCACGCCCCGGTGCTGGCTTCCCATTCTCCGGAAATGCGACCTTGCTGTTCATCGTGATAGTACTTGGACGTCAGCGTGTGAGGGGTACCTTCCAAAACTTCTTCAAAGAAGGGCAGGTCGCGCAGCGGTTGGATATCCAGTTCGCGGAACACGGTCAGTTTCTGGTTCATGGCTGTTTCTCGAGCACGTTGTGAGTAGGGCGATACATTAAATAGGCTTCACCGGTTACACCGAGCATCGGGTGCGGAACGATCTGGCAGGTTTTCACGATCTGAAATCCATGACGTTCGTAGAAGCGGCGTGCACCGTGGTTTTCTGCGTAATCGATCAGGCACAGTCCATCGAGGCCAGCGTCGTCAGCGCGCTGCTGGGCGTGGCGAAGAAACTGGGCACCCAGCCCCTGGCTCCGCCAGGCCTCATCCAGTGCCAGGCTGGATATGTACAAGGTATCGGGTATTTCCATGTCGGAATAAGGCGCGAGGACGGGGTCGGTCTCGGCTGGCCTGTCAGGCGTCGCGCGCAAGACATAGCTATGCATCATGCCGATGACGCGCCCTTCGAAAGTGGCCATCAGGCAGTTCTTGTATGAAAAGTCGCCCTGTTCTCTGGCATAGCGAGACGCACCGACACTCAGCAGTGCTTCTCCGGGGGCAGCGAGCTTGCTCCATATGTAATCGGCCATGCCCTCCGATGTCAGTTGAAAGAAGCGCGCAATATCATGCGCGTCCGAGACCCGAGCGGGTCTGAAGTCGATAGACATGTACAGTGCTCCCAAGGGGCCGCGTGGTCATTTTGCAAGGGCTAAGCCTTTGGCTGCGGGGCAGGGTAGACGGTTTCAGCGGTTCCCATGATGCTCTGCGCGAACACCATCAGCACGGCGCGCGACACTGCCCACATGCCCACATGCACGTGGCGCTATAAAAGGTTCGGGATGGCTTGGGTATTGGATCGTGCAACCCCTTTCAAACCGCCGACGAAGCCTCTGTGCAAGCGTCCGTAAATCCACTAAATTGTGGGTAGATGTAGAAATTAAGAGATAAGACGCAAATTAAGGGAATTAGCTCGATTGATAGGGCCTTGCGTTAATTCTATAATTTTGTGGATTAACTGGTACAGAGCGGGCTTGGTACACACTATGTTGGATTTAAGCTTCAGCAAGCCGAGTGAGGTCGTGAAGCGCCTCTGCGATCGCTTGCGCACAGAGCGCTTGGCGCGGGACATGACACAGGCGGACTTGGCCGGGCGTGCTGGCATCGCTACAAACACAGTGTCCAACCTTGAAGCCGGGCGCAATGTCGGATTCGAGAACGTCGTTCGGGTGGCGATGGCGCTTGGCCGGACCAAGGAACTGGAAGGCCTTTTCCTGCCAAAGCTGGACAGCATCGAGGATATCCGGCGCTACGAAAACAGCGCCAATCGTCTTCGTACCAAGAGGAAGCCCGGCAATGCTTGAGCAGGTGAACGTCTTCTACGAAGGGTGGGGGGAGCGATGGCAATGGGGCACGCTGGTCTCCACGACTGCCCTGACCGGTCGTCCACTGATTGTGTTCGAGTACAGCAATGAAGCCAGGCAAAGGGGCTTGGAGCTGTCGTCCTACACGCTGCCGTTGGAGGGGGCTCAACTGCGCCGAGACTTTCCAGACCACCAACTGTACTTGCCAGGGCCTGTTTACGACGCCTTGCCGGACGGATGGGGCATGTTGCTGATGGACCGTATGTTCAGGCGCCGCGGGCTCACCACAGCGCGCATCGGCTCACTGGAACGGCTGGCCTATATCGGTGGTAATGCCATGGGGGCCATGACGTTTGAACCCGTGGCGCCCGAAGGGCAGGCGTCTGAAGTCCACATCCCGCTGGAGCAGCTAGCCGCCGAAGTGCAGGAAGTGCTCCATGGAGACGGCGGTGAGTTCCTGCAGAGGTTGCTGCTGGTGGGTGGCTCGCCTCAAGGTGCAAGGCCTAAGGCCCTCGTCTATCGTGATCCCGAAACTGGCCGGTTTACAACTGCCGTGACGGCGGGCTTTGAAGCCTGGCTGGTCAAGTTCCCGGCCAAGGAAGAGCATGCCGAGGTGTGCGCTGTCGAAATGGTCTACGCCGAATGCCTGCGCATGTGCGGTATCGAGACCCCTGACACGCAGTACTTCAGCCTGCCTGATGGGTTGGCGGCGTTTGCCAGCAAGCGATTTGACCGTCAGGATGGCCTGCGCGTGCCCATGCAAAGCCTCGCGGCCTTCACGGGGGCGAATTACCGGTCTCCAGGCGTGTTGGACTACGTCAATTTCCTTCGGGCAACCCAGATGTGTACCAACGACGTGCGAGAGATGGCGGTGGCCTTCGAACGTGCTGTCTTCAATGTAGCGTTCAACAACAGAGATGATCATCCCAAGAACTTTGCCTACGTCATGTCGCAGGACGGTCATTGGAGACTGTCGCCGGCCTACGATGTGACCTTTTGCGAGGGATCAGGTGGATATCACCAGATGGATGTAATGGGGGAGGCCCTGTCGATTACCCGCACACAAATGCTTCGGCTTGCCGAGGAAGCCGAGGTGCCCCGGGAGGTTGCAGGCAGAATGATTGACGGCATTTGTGAGGTGGCTAGCCAGTTTGCAAGCATCGCCGAGAACCTGTACCCACAGGTCATTACGCCAGACACCTTGCGCACGATCCAAGGCCGCATCGATCAGAACGTAGCTCGGTTACAGGGCAACGGTTGCCATTGAAGCAGGGAGGAGCGGGCGCTCAGTCGGCGCGCCGATTTTTGGCAAGGGATATCGAAGGGCGGGATGGTGATGCCCTCATGGAGAGACCACCAAGTTGATCGGATAGCGCTCGGCGCTGGTTGGGAACAGCAAAGAAGGAAATTGTTGGAGAGCGTCCGGGGAAGGCCCAATGCGATGGGCTAACCGGTGATCCTTTAGCATTGAGGTCTGCGCATGGAATATCGCGTTCGTCCCGCCACACGCAACGATGCAGCAGCGATTAGCCGCGTAGTTCTAGCCGCCCTGCGTGAGTCAAATTCACAGGACTACCCGCCTGATGTGATCGCTCAGGTTGAGCGGAGCTTTGCTCCTGAAGTCGTCACTGCACAACTTGCCAAGCGCAGGGTTTTCGTAGCCTTGCTGGGCGATAACATCGTTGGCACTGCCGGTCTTGACGGTGATGTGGTCAGAAGTGTTTTCGTTGACCCGGCTCACCAAAAAGGCGGCATTGGCCGGCATCTGATGGATGTCATTCATGCGACCGCTGCCCACGCCGGCATTGGGGCTGTACGTGTGCCATCGTCGATTACCGCCGAGAAGTTCTATGCCGCCCTGGGCTATCAGAAAATCCGCGACGAGTTTCATGGGGCTGAGCGCACCATCGTAATGGAAAAACGGCTCCAGGATTAGCCCAGGCTAGTTACCCGTTTATTCGGCAACGACTCAGCACATCCTTGAGATCGGCATACAGATCGTGCCCATTCATGATGACGTCGTCCGTAGCTGTCCGGCAGCAGCCATGTCTTCGTCTTCAGCGGCAAGCACTTCTTTGAGTGGCGTCTCTCCCACCCCCATCGCTCGCTCGATCAGCAGTTCGCTTCCATTACCCTGAAGCATCGCCTGCAGGCGCCCGAACTCGTTGCACCAGATCGTCTCGATGTCCTTGTCGCGCTGCGTGTCGCGATCACGGCTCAATGCCACCGCACGCACCTGCATGCGGCCATTCTCGGCCTTGCCGCCCAGCTCCACGCCATAGCCTGGCGTGGCCGACTTGCGCAGTACTATCTTGCCCGCGTCAGCCCAGGCGGTGGTCATGCCTTCGCGCACTTCGTAACCGAGTTCGGCCAGGCCCTTGAGCATGGCTTCGCGACGGGCGAGGGCGGCTTGCGCTTGCACATGCATGGCGAGCAATGCTTCGCAGCGGCTCGTCAGCTCGCTCACCGTGGCTTGCGGGCTGGTGGTCGTGCAAAGGCGGACCTGCTCGAGCAAGGCCTCGTTCCCGGCGCCCAGGCGGGTTTGTACTTCGTTTGCCAGTTCGTGGAGCTTGGCGAGCGAATCGCGACTCAGCTGGAAGTCGCGGCTTTTGTCGGCCAACTCGATCACCAGGCTGTCGAGCAGCAAGTTGCGCTGTTGCGCCTGGGGCTGCGCTTCGGCCCGGGCCAAGGCTTGTACGAAGGGCTCAGCACAGGCTGTGCCTTGCAACAGGTGCAGCTCGGCGATATGCCGGTCGATCTGCTGCAGGCGTGGGTCGCGGGTCGCTTGTGCTCGCTCGGCCAGCCACCTGGTGAGATTGGGCGTGGGGGCGTCATCCATGAGCCGCCGAGCCAGCGCGCGTTGCTGTTCGTCCAGGGTTTGCGCTTCCTTGCTGCTGCTCAATTGGGCGAAGCCTTGGGCAAGCAGTTGCTCGGCATTGTCCAGTTGGGCGCCATCGGCCAGTTTTGTCAGGGCTTGCACCACCTGCGGGGCGGTGTCGGTGCGGCTGACCAGGGCCTTGAGCAGAAGCGCTGCATTTTCCTTCATGCGGCGTTGATGCTGGCGCTGCTCGGTCGCTTGCCCAATAGCGCGCTCCTCTCGGGCAAGCTGGTCGCGCCGCAGGTGTTCGATCTCGATGGGGACGGCTTTCTGCAATGCCTGGTACTGGTCCTCAGTGAGCAAGGCGCGCAACCGCGCTTGCCGTGCCCGCGTGGCCGCGCGTTCCTGCTCGCTCAGCTGGCCAAGCTTTTCAGCCTGGGCTTCCCAGCGGGCCACAGCCTGATCAAGGCGGCGCAGATGGCCTTCGCAAAGGGCGATGATTTCTTCACGGGTGACGATGCGCACCACCTTTGGGCCACTCATTGGCAGGTCTCCTTGTCGTTGGATGCGGCCACCGGCTGCCCTGCCTGCATGGCGTCCTCGATGGCCGCGCGCAAGCGGGCGCGCTCGTTGTCGCCATCGTGATACCAGGCCTGGGACGAGACGCGGTGGATCTGCGGAATCGCCCGGCGCAGTACCGAGGGCCGCCAGATTTCCCGGGCCCGGGCGCGCTCGAGCAGGGCGTGGCTGGGCGCGTCGCATTCGATGCCGATGGCATAGGTTCCGGTCTGCGGGCTTGCGATGGCGAAGTCCAGGCCAAACGCGTCGCCTTCGCTGGCCGGGGCGGCATTCCAGCCCAGGGACGCGATGAACGCGCCAACGATCCTGGCGAAGCCGTCGTGGCCCTGGTCGTGCCCATGCACCTGCGTGCTGCGGTCCGTCTGCAGGCGGCCCAGCAGCTTGCCGCTGTAGTCGAATTCGCCGGCACACAGCGCGCGTGCATATTCCAGGTAGCCTTGCAGGTAGTCGCGCGGGCTGGCGGGCGCGCGCTGGGTGTTGAGCATGTCCGAAATGTCGGCGATGGGCATCGAGGTGATCATCACCACCTTGCGCCGAGCACGGGTCACCGCCACGTTCAGGCGGCGTTCGCCACCGGTCTGGCCGAGCACCCCGAAGTGGCGGCGGAAGGTGCCCTGGCTGTTGCGGCCGAAGGTGGAGGAAAACACGATCACGTCGCGCTCGTCACCCTGCACGTTCTCGACGTTCTTGACGAACACCGACATGTCTTCACCGCCCTCGCTGCGCTCGCGCTCCTGGGCGTACGCGGCGCGGAAGGCTTCGTTTTCGGCGGCGTGGGCTTCCAGGTGCTCCTCGATCAGCTCGGCCTGCTTGCGGTTGAAGGTCACCACGCCCACTGACGGGCGCTGCGCGTAAGGCAGCTGCCAGAGCGCCTCCAGGTACTGCACGACACGCGCGGCTTCGGTCGCGTTGCTCTGGTTCTGGTACAGGCCCTCGACCTGGATCAGTTCCAGTGGCTTGAGCTGACGAATGCTCGCCTGGGGGTGGCGCACCGGCACATTCAGGCGGTTGCCGTAGAACGAGGCATTGGAAAAACCGATCAGTTCGCGGTAGGCCGAGCGGTAGTGGATCTGCAGGGTGGTGCTGGGCAGGGCGTTGCGCGCCAGTTGCAGCAGGTCTGGGCAGTCCTTGATTTCGCGGCGGTTCCAGGTGTCTTCGAAGGCTTCGCGTTGTTCTTCGTCGGCGTCCTCGTCAGGCTCATCGCCATCGAACAACTCGGCCTCGTCGCTTTCGACCCGGCTGGAGAAGAACGCCGTCGGCGGCATCTGCTTCTCGTCGCCACTGACCACGGTGACCTGGCCGCGGAACAGAGTCGGCAGGGCAAACTCCACCGGCATCTGTGATGCCTCGTCGTAGATTACCGTGTCGAACAAACCGTTCTTCAATGGCAGCACCCGACTGGCCACGTCCGGGTTCATCAGCCATACCGGGCGCAATGTCATCAGCCCCAGCGGAGCACCCAGTTCGAGGAATTCACGCAGCCGGCGCGAGCGCTTGCCGGTCAGCCGGGTCACATCCTCCCACTGCTTGCGGCTACCCAGGCGCGTGGGGTCGATACCGGTGGCCAGCAGTTGGCGATTGAGCTCACGCATCCGTGTATCGGCTTGAGCCAGGCTGGCAACCTTGGCCTGGGCCTCCTCCTGGCTGAACAGCAGCTCCGGGTTGGCCTGTTCGATGCGGTGTTTCCAGCCCAGCCGCGCTTCGCGGTTGAGCAGGCGGCGCACGGCGGCGTCGAGCTGCTCTGAGGGCAGCAGGTCGAGTTGCGCCTGGCGCTGGCGCAGCAGGGCGAGCAGCTCCAGGTCAGCCTCGGCGAGCTGCCCGGCGCGGGCGCGGAAGCCCTGGTAGGCCGCCAGATGGGGCAAGGCGTCGTGCAGGTGGCTGAGCGCCAGTTCGTTGCTCAGGTTGTGTTCCACGGCATACCGCAACTGTTGAGCCAGTTCCTTGCCGAGCCAGTCTTCGAGCCGCTTGAGCTGGTCAAGGCTGGACTGGCGCACGCCTTGGCGCAGCAGCGAGGCATCCAGCTCTCCGAGCAAGGCCTCCAGGTGTTGTTTGTCGCCGGTAAGCACGGCATCGTCTGCCTGGTGTGCGCGGGGCGACTGTGCCAGTGCCTGCGCCAAAGCCTGGACCTCGACGAGCTGATGGATATCAGCCTTTACCAAGGCAGCCAGCTCCAGGCCTGCCTGCGGAGCAACGCCGTCCAGGGCCAAGGCCTGGTGAAGTGCAGCCAGTTCGGCGCGCAGAGGGCGCCATTGCTGTTCCAGGTCGATGGCCGCGCGCAGCCCTGGCAGGCCTTCATCCACACGGTCATTACCTTGAGCTTCGAGGAAATCGTGCAGACGCTTGCGTCTGAGCAGGTGCATCGGGTTCATGCGCGTCAGCCAGGAGCGAGCGGCCATGACCTTGGTGCAATCGCTTTCCAGGCCGCGCAGCGACTTGCTGTCTACCAGGCTCAAGGCAGGCGACAGTGCTGTCAGGTAATCGCCTTCGGGCAGTTGGTCGAGCTGCTGCTGCAGTTGCCGCAGCTCATTCAGCATCGCTTCGCCACGCGGCAGTTGCTCGCCGTCCTTGCTGCGGAACAGGGGGAGCCAGCGGGCCAGGCGCAGTCGCTGCTCCTGGCTCAGCCCGAGCAAGGTCGCCACATGGGCGGCCATCCATGCCCGGTACGGCGCAGGGTCGTCGATCTCGAAGCTGGCCGGGTGTGCTTGCAGGGTCGTCTGGCGCTGTAGCTCAGCCTGGCTGAAGGCCAGCAGGCTGTCGGTAAAGGCCTGCAGAGTGGGGCGGTCAGTGGCGAACGGCTGCAACTGCACCAGAGGGCTACCTTCGTAGCGGGCAGGCAGCCACAGGCGTATCAGCGGCGCACAGTTTTCTTCCAGGCGTGTCAGGCTGGCAACGTCAAGCACGGCCAGGCGCTGGCGCAACGCCGGGAATTCGAGCGGTGGCGGCCCGTCTTCGAGCTCGATCAGTTCGCCCAGCAGGCGCCGGTAGCTCAAACCGGTTGCCGGGTCCGGGCGGTGCAGGCTCTGGTGGAAGCGGTCCAGCTCGCCTTCGAGTGTCTCGATGCGCGCCGCCATTTGTTCGCGTTGGCGGAGCAGGCCCTGGCCTTCATCGCCACCGATGAACAGGGTTTCCAGCTGTTCGCGAATACTGCGGATGATCGGTTCGCGGTCGCGATTGACGTCGTTGAGCATGACGATACGCTGCCCCAGCCCTTCGGCTACCAGGCGCTTGTACACCACCTCCAGCGCCGCGTGCTTCTGGCAGACGATAAGCAGGCTGCGTTGGCGGCCGATGGCATCGGCGACCATGTTGACGATGGTCTGGCTCTTGCCTGTGCCCGGTGGCCCCTCCACCAGCAAACCCGGGCCTTGGCGCGCTTGCAGCACGGCCGCCTCCTGGGAGGGGTCGCTGGCGACGGTGAAGTAGCGGTGCAGTTCCGCCGGCGTGGCCACGGCCTCGTCTTCCTCGCCGGTCCTGAGCCGCAGTGCGGTCTCGAGCCCGCTGCCGGCAGGCGAGAGTGACTTCAGCTGGCGCAGGTCCTCGCCGATGGCCTGGCCCATGAAGGTGACGTGAAACAACACGCCAGCACATGCCAGTTCGTCCTGGTAAGGCACCACTTCCACGCTGCTGGCCGGCAGTCCGACGATGCTGCGCGAGCGCGCGGTGGCAAGCATGCCGAACGCATCCATCACATCGCTGGCGCGGATCGAGGAGCGGCCAAGCAACTCATCGGCCGTCTTGCGCCAGCGCTTGCAGGCCTCGGCCCCGAGTACGCTTTCCAGCGCCGGGTTCAGGCGCACTTCTTCGCGTTCGCTGTCGAAGGCCAGGGCCGCAAGGCCGCGGTTGCCCACTTCCAGCAGCAGCTTCACCGGCCACAACAACAGCGGAATGATGCGTGTGCGCGTGGTGCCGCGCGGATCGCGACTGAGCAGGAAAGGGAAGCCCAGATACAGCCCATCGATGCCGGTGTCGCGTTTGTACAGTGCGCTCTGCCGGTGCAGCGCGTGCAGGCGCGAGGCAATCTGCGGCGTGGCCTGGAAGCATTCAGGGTCCAGGTTCACGGGCCGTTCGTTGCGCAGCAGCAGGTGGTCGAGCAGGGCGGCAGCTGGGTGGCGCTCGCTGTGCAGTTCGTTGAGATCGACCCGGGCGGTTGTCTTGCCGATACTCATGCGCACCAGCGGGCCGCGCATCACTGCGGTTACCACCTTCTTCTCGAAGAACTCGAGGATCTGCGACACATACTGCTGCTTTTGCGGTTCAAGCCACTGGCTTGCCGGAATGGCCAGCAGCACCAAGGCTTGGGGCAGCGGCATGCGCCGTTCCAGGCGGAACTGCTCGGCCCATGCATCCACTTCGGCAACGCCGCAGCGGGCGAACCCGCGTATGCGCTCATCGACGCTGTGGTAAAGATCCTGGCGCGGGTACTGTAGCAGCGCTGTGGCAGCGTCGCTGTCGAACCAGCCGACTTCGACACTGTTCGCCAGCTCAGCCGCTTCCTGGATGATCGCGTCCACCGAGCGGAATTGGCCGATCGAAGCGCTGAGCAACACGATCAGGTCTTCTTCGGCGATGATCCGTCGTTCCGCCAACGCCAGCAGGCCGGGGTGCGCGGTATCCGGCAGTAGGCGTTGGCGTGCCTGCCATTCGCTGGCCAGCTTTGCCCGCGAGGTTGACAGCAGGTATACCCTCAACGTCTCCTCGACCAGTTCGATCTGCTGATGCAGGGCACGCTGACGCACCTGCTCGGCGCGCAGTTTGAGGCGAGAAAGCCAGTTGTCGGTCTGCAGTTGCTCCAGCAGGTCGGGCACCGAACCACTGATCAGTCGGTAGCCTTCCAGCGGATGCTCCAGCAACCAGCCCGGGGTGACGATCTCACCGCGGTGGATCAGCGGGATTTCCGGGTTGAGCAGTTTCAGCGCGAGCATCAAACGGAAATCGTCCTCCAGCCCGTCATGCTGCACCACTTGGCGCAGGCCGGCGAGCAATGAAGGGGAAAGGCCGAGCTGCTCGGCCCAGGTGACGATGACGCCGCGCAACAGATGGTCGAGCGCCTGCTGCCAGTGCTCGGCGTGCGCGGCAGCGAGAGCGAAGACCGCCGGCTTGTGGTAGCGCGCATCGCCCAGTTGCAAGGCAGCACCTTCGCCATCGTCGCGCTCGGTGAAGGGTGAAGCCGGCGCCTGCACCGGGCGCCCGTCGAGCCAGGCCTCGACCTCGGGCCATTGCCAGCGCTGGTGCCGGTCGCGTGCCAGCAGGCCGCGCAACAGCAGGTTCAGCTGTGGGTCGAGGTCGTCGGGAATCGGGACACCATTGGCCAGTACATGGATGAGGAAGGCATTGGCATGGATGCCCTCGAAGCAGGCCCCTGCGGTCAGTTGCTCGAGCAGGATCATGCCGAGGCTCCACCAGTCCGAGGCGGCCGCCACACCGCCGGCGATGGCTTCAGGGGCCATGTAGCGGCTGGTTTCCAACGGCGAGACGATGTCCAGGTCGAATTCCGACAGGCGCGCCGAACCAAAGCCGCTGATCACCAGGTCCAGTGGCTCATGGGCACGTACCAGCAGGCTGCTCGGGCGCAGGTCACGGTGGCGCAAGCCGGCCTCGTTGAAGGCGTGCAGTGCCTGGCCCAGCTCCCGCAGCATATGGCGCACGCTGTGGGCTTCACGGATCACGCCGCCGAGGTCGGCCAGGCTGCCGCCGGTCAGCTCTTCGACCACTTCGAATGCACGGCCATCCCAGCGGCCGGTGGCGATGATTTCGGGCACATGCTCGCGGGGCAGACGGCGGATCACGTCATAGACCGCTGGGTCCGGCTCCGCACCTGGTCGATAAAGGGTGAGCACCGCCTGGCGAGCGGTTTCCTGGTGCACTGCAAGGTAACGCTCGCGGACGCCGTCGGTATTGCTGATCTGGCGGATCAGCGACCAGCCGTCGATCAAGGTTTCGCTGGCTGCGGGCGCATCGTCGACCGGGGCAGCCGGCACACCGTTGGCCGCTGCTGACTGGGCCGGCGAAGCATCGCACTGCAGGCACATCAGGTCGCCAGGGTCCATGGCATGGCCGTTTTCACAGACGAGGCCGGGCGCCGGAGATGTGTCCGTCGGCGGGAGATTGTCCACGGTATGGATGATCTGCGGGCGCCAGCCGTCAGCGTGGATCGGCTCCCCGGCCAGGTCCCAGCTGCAAGGGTGCTGGTCGACGGTGCCCTCGCAGAACATTTCCTGTACCGGGCGTGCGGTGTTGCAGTTTGGGCAATAGCGAATCATTGGGCGAATTCCGGTCAGTGGCGGTGCACGCTGGTGCTAACCTGGTGGCCTTGCGCGTTCAAAAGGTCGCGCAGACGCAGTACGTCATCACGCCGAGGGATCCCTGCCATCCACACGCTACCGTTCTCGTCGAACATCAGGTCAAGGGCCTGGTCAGCGGGTTGCAGGGGACGCTGGTAGCTGGCAAGGCGTTCATGGCCGAGCGGGGTCAGCAGGTTCAGGCGCTGATTGTCGCTGCCACGCAAGGCCAGGGATTGTTCGCTGCGCTTGTCGAAGGGGTCGCTGATCAACGCATCGATCAGGCCTTCGGCTTGTTGCAGTTGGGGTTGCAGTTGCTCCAGCGAGTAGCCGCTGTACACCAGAATGTCCAGTGGGCTCGACTGGCGAAGACCTTGGAGCATGGCGAGCAGGGCAGGGAACTGGTCGAAGGGTTCGCCGCCGGAGACGGTGATGCCCTCAGCCTCGGCCAGCCAGGGCATCAGTTGCTTCAGCAACTGTGCGATGCCCACACGGCGCTTGCCTGGCCCCCAGGTGTCGACGGAAATACACCCTGCGCAGCGGATGCTGCAGCCCTGAAACCAGATGCCCAGGCGACGACCAGGGCCGAGGGTGGTGACCGGGAAGTGCACGCGGGACAGGCTCAGTTCCATGGTCAACGGCGTTCCAGGGTCAATTCGCCGACACCCAGACGGCTGATGGTGAAATGCTCGCCAGGTTGAGCGTCCTGGTCGAACAGGGCCCGCGCCAGCGGGTTGAGCAGATGCGCCTCGAGCTGGTTGCGGATGCCACGGCCGCCGTTGGACAGGTCGCGCAGACACAAAGCGTGCAATGCCTGGCGCGCCTCAGGGGCGATGGCCACGTGCAGTTTCTGCTGCTGCAGGTCCTTGAAGGTGCCATCGACCATTTGTTCGAAGATCTGCTGACCGACCTCCTCACGAATGAAGTCGAATACGATGACGTTCTCGCCGATACGGTTGAGGATCTCCGGACGATTGAGCACCTGCTTGAAATGCCGGTCGATCTCGCTGTGGACTTTCTCCCGAACCTGCTCGTAGGGCTCACCCGGCAGCACGTTGGCAACGCGCTCGCCATTCTCGCCCAGGCGGTAGATGCCCAGGTTGGAGGTGAACACGATCAGCGCCTCGGAAAAGTACACCCGGTCACCGCGACCGGAGGTCAGTACGCCGTCGTCAAGAATTTGCAGGAACTTGTCGAGGATGCGCGGGTGGGCTTTTTCGATCTCGTCGAACAGCACCACACTGAAGGGTTTCTCGCGAATCGCATTGGTCAGTTCGCCACCGACGTCGTAACCGACATAGCCGGGTGGTGCGCCGATCAGGCGCTGGTCGGCATGTTCTGCACTGAATTCCGACATGTCGAAACGGATATACGCGCTTTCGTCGCCGAACAGCAGGCTGGTCATGGTTTTGGCCAGCTCGGTCTTGCCCACCCCGGTCGGCCCAGCCAGGAAGGCTACGCCACGCGGGCGATTGCCCTTGCGGCTGGCGCCGACGCCGGTCATTGCCCGCTTGACGATGTCGAGCATGTGGGTCACGGCGTGGTCCTGGCCTTTTACCCGTTGGTGCACCAGTTCTTCGCCCTGGCGAATGCGCTGGCGATCGATGCGCAGCCAGGGGTCTTCGGTGACACCCACTTTATACCGGCGCACGGCATCAGCGATCTGCACCATGCCCACACCTTCGACCCGTGCGAGTTGCGCGATGGCGCTGAGGTCGAGCAGCAGCAGGCCTTCGGTGTTCTGCACGAAGGCGTCCGCGGCCTGGGCGAGCGCGTCCTGACTCGCCTCCTGGCTACCGGCGAGCCCCTTGAGCAGCGCCGGGGCCAGGGCGCGGCGGGCCAGTTGGTCAGGTTTTGAGACGGGAATGTGGCGAATCCGGGGGTTGTCGACCAGCAGCCAGTCCGGCAGGTCGCCTTCTTTCTCCACCAGCCACAGCAGCGTATTGAAGAAAGGCTTGCGCGTTTGTGGCTGGGGCCGGCTGCGCGCCTGGTGGGCATGCACCAAGGCCTGAGTGAACAGCTGATGCTCGGCCGCGCTCAAGGAATCGCTACGTACCGCCAGGCGCGAGGCGAAGTCGATGATCAGGGCGACAGGCGTATCGGTGCGGGCCAGCAGCCGCTGCATGGTGGCGGCCAGCAGGTCGATACCCGCAGGCGCGGCGCCGTTCACCGGGGTCAGGCCGAGTTCCTGGAGCAGGGCTTGGCCCGGTGCCGGGTCGTTGCCGGGCTTGCCAAGCACACGAAAACCAGCCACCGGGTCCCAAGCCAGCACATGGCCATAGCCGGTATCGAGCAGGGCGTTGCACAGGGTCTGGTTGAAGCTCTGGGCCGTGACCGTGCCAGGAACGACCTCACAAGCCTGGAGGTCGCGGATGTTGCCCGACAGGACGAATTGGCTTTTCAGTGGCAGGAAGCGGACGAGGTCACGCATCCAACGCGGGGTTTGAAACGGTGTAGTCCCTGACATGTTCAACTCGTCTAGGTTGTATCCTTGGCAGGGTATTGGTCCTTGCGCGCATTTTCCAGTAATGCTGTCTGAAAGTTCAGCGCGTTGGAGGGCAGCATTTCAAGTATGCCTCGATACGTACCAAGGATGGCAGCCAGACAAGTCCATGAGTTCAGCAATGGTAGATTTCGGCGCTGATTCAGGGAATTGTGCGTGGTGCTATGGGACAGCGGCGCAGGCTGTAATAATGGGGGCAATTACACGGGCCATGTCATGCTGACCATCACCAATAACGTGCATCTGCCGGATGCCGACATCGAACTGACATACATTCGCGCGCAAGGCGCGGGTGGGCAGAATGTCAACAAGGTGTCCAGCGCGGTGCACCTGCGCTTCGACATCCCGGCATCGTCGCTGCCCGAGTTTTACAAGGAGCGGCTGTTAGGGCTGCGTGACAGTCGCATCACCGGTGACGGCGTGTTGATCATCAAGGCCCAGCAGTACCGCACCCAGGAGCAGAACCGCGCTGACGCACTGACGCGTCTTGCCGAGTTGATCATCGCTGCCGGCAAGACCGAGAAGAAACGCCGCCCCACCAAGCCGACCCTCGGCTCGAAGACCCGCCGGCTCGAAGGAAAAGCCAGACGCAGCACTATCAAGAGGGGGCGGGGCAAGGTGGAGTTCTAGTGTGGTGTTTCACAAATACCGCTGAAAATCATTTGCCCAGCGCTCGCGCCGCGCGAGCGACTGAGGCAAGGATGTCCTCGGCCTTCTTGTGCCACCGAAATGGCTTCGGGTTCTGGTTGTAGGTTTCCAGGTAATACTCGATCGACGCCTCCAGATCCTTAACGCTGACATGTGCCTGCCGCTTGATCCACTTCTCGCTCAGCGTTGAGAAAAACCGCTCAACCAGATTCATCTTCTCGATGGGCTTTGTCGCGCTACTGTTCTGCGCCTACAAACCCGTCATTGACCTGGGTGTATTGGTGATACTGGCGCTGTCATCCAGCGCCTTCATTAGCATTTTGCTGGTCACGCTGATTTCGCCGTGGTTCTTTGCCGCGGTTGTGCCGCAGCCAGCAGTGCAAGAGGGTGAGCAGCCGGGGGTGGGGCTGTGCCAGGCTAAATCGCCGGGGCGCCTGCGTGCTGAAAACGGCACCGTGCGCCATGGCCGCTCAGGGGCAGCGGAGCGGATTCAGCGGGCTTTTTCCAGGTGTTCGAACTGGCATCGCATCTGAGCATCTTTGAGGCTCAGCTCAAAGTCAACCAAGCCGTCATGCACTTGCTGCAATGTCTGGATCTGCCCCATCAATTCCTGCTTTTTGCTATCGATGGCCTGCATGGCCAGATCCCAGGGCAGCGCCTGGCCGCGATGATCCTGCAGAATGGCCTGCATTTCCTTTAGCTTGAAACCGAGTTGCTGAGCGCATTTGATGAAGGTCAGCAGCTCTACGCTTTGCTGGCTGTAGATGCGGTACTTGCCTTCGCGCTGCGGGGGGGGCAACAGGCCGATTTCTTCGTAATGTCGAATGCTTTTGACGGTGGTGCCCGACAGTTGGGCCGCTTTGCCGATGTACATGAAAATCCCTTTTTTGACGCATCAGAGGCGAAAAGATGTCGCGTGCTCGTACAGGCGCGCGACATCTTTGCACGAGCATCAGGGAGTGGGAAGCCTGGACAAGGTGTCACAGCAGGGAGGCTCGGCTGGGCAGCGCAGGGGCACGGCCCGACCGGGGCCGATCAGCGGCTGGCGACTGCCTGGACTTGTTTGAGCCAGGCTTCGCGCTGTTGCGGCTTGGAGCCCAATATCGGACCGAAGGTCAGGGTTTTCAGGGTTTTTATGCCGCAGAACTCCAGGGTGGTCTTGCGCATTTGGTGCAGGCCCGGCATGCGATACACCCACCGGTAGTACCACGGTGGCGTGTCCATGGTCACCAAAAGGTGAGCCGTGCGGCCCTTGAGCAGCTTATCCGGGAAGGGCGAGCCCTTGCGGTACTTGAAGGCAAAACCGGGCAGAAACACGCGGTCGAAGAACCCCTTGAGCAACGCCGGAATGCCGCCCCACCAGATCGGGTACACCAATGTCAGGTGTTCGGCCCAGGTAATGTCGTTCTGTGCGTCGATCAAATCGGGCTCAAGCAACTGGATCTGGTTATAGCCATCGTGCAAGACCGGATCGAAATCCAGGGTGTCCAGGCGCAGCAGGCGCACCTCATGGCCTGCTTGCGTGGCGGCCTCGACATAACGTTCGGACACAGCGCCGCAAAAGCTGTTGTTCGAAGGGTGGCCGAGGATTACGAGCATGCGTTTGCGCTTCATGACAAACTCCAGGTAATGAAGTGCCAAGGGTAAAGTCTGCCCCTTACGGTAGAGTCAAGCCTTGCCGGTTAGCGGTAGAGACAAACAGTCCAGCAGCGCTCGGGTGTCGCCCGGCAAACCGTTGAATGAGGGGGCGCAGAAACGCAATGTGCGTTTTTCCGGCAGCTACGAGTGGATTACAGTGGAAGCACCGAGGGGGGCGGTGTCTAACGTGCAATCCGTCACCCAGTCGCTGTTAAGTCACACCTTCATGGAACAACAGTGTCCAGCCATGTCGCAGCATCAGATTGCGACCTCACCGTCGATATCTTCGTCCGATTTACAGCGTGGCCCGCATTGGCGAGCATGGTTTGCGCCAGGTTTTCCGGCAGGGTGGTGAGGTTGCGCCCGCTTCGGATGTCAGCCTCCAGCAAACCCAGGAACGCACCGATGGCAGGGGCCTCATGGATGGCTTCTACGCGGCTGACCACGACTTCCCCGGCGTGTACGTCGAATGCGATCTTGCCACCCGTGTCGAGGCCTAAAAGCTGGCGAACGGACTTGGGCACTGTGACCTGCCCCTTCGAGGTCAACGTGGCGATTTCGTGGAGGCAGGCATGAGCGTTCTCCCGGACGTATTGATTGAGTGGTAAGGAATAACCCTTACATGGTCAATCTTGGTTTTCTGCTGATCAAGCAAAGGCGGGGAGGACGCTCAGTAGCGCCGCAGGATGAGTTACACCACCTCTCGGGACACGATCCTCTAAAGACTGTCAGGGTCCCCAAAGAACATCTGTATCCGCGACCGCAACCACCGCTCCGCCGGGTCATTGTCCTGTGCCCCGCGCCAGGCCATGTGCAGTTCGAAACTGCGCACGGGTATCGGCAGATCCTCGGCCCGCAAGCCGCCGGCGGCTGTCAGTGCATCCGCCGTGTAGTCCGGTACCGTAGCCACGATATCGGTGCCTGCCAGCAAGCTCCCCAGCCCGTTGAACTGCGGTACCGCCAGCACCACGTGGCGCTTGCGGCCGATTTCCTCGAGGGCTTCGTCGATGAAACCGGACAAGTCCCCGGCAAACGACACCAGCGCATGGGGCCGGGCGCAGAAGTCATCCAGGGTGATGCTGCCGGGTACGCTGTCGGCGCGCAGCAGTTTCGGCATGCTGCGGCGCAGCACCTTGCGCTTGGCGTTGGCCGGCAGTTCGCTGGTGTAGCTGACACCCACCGAAATCTCGCCCGAGGCCAGCAGGGTTGGCATCAGCAAGTAGTTGACCCGTCGCACCACCAGCACGATACCGGGCGCTTCGGCACGTATGCGCTTGAGCAGTTGCGGCAGCAAGGCGAACTCGGCGTCGTCCGACAGGCCGATGCGGAACACCGCATTGCTGGTGGCCGGGTCGAATTCGGCAGCGCGGCTGACTGCAGTGGAGATCGAATCCAGCGCCGGTGACAGCAGGGCAAAGATCTCGTGGGCTCGTGCCGACGGCTCCATGCTGCGCCCTGTGCGCACGAACAGCGGGTCATCGAACAGGTTGCGCAGGCGCGACAGCGCCGCGCTGATGGCCGGTTGGCCGAGAAACAGTTTTTCTGCGGCACGGGTCACGCTGCGCTCGTGCATCAGCGTTTCGAACACAATCAGCAGGTTGAGGTCAACACGACGCAGGTCGTTTCGATTCATCGGTGCGCTTCGCCTAATGTGGGGCAGAGGTGAATCTTAAGGCCAAAGGCTGTTACCCTGCACGGGTTTAGGGGGACCAATCGCAGGGAAAGTCAGGTGCCCAATCGATGACAAGCATGTCGACTATTAATGGCCACTGATGGTCTAACGGGCAAAGCCCGGATAGAGTCAGTGGTAATTAGAGGTTCACAAAGGCGAGGTATGCGATGTCCCGCATGATCCGTTTCCACAAGTTCGGCGCTGCTGATGTGCTCCGTTGCGAAGACCAGGCCGAACCGTCACCCGCTGCCGACGAGGTGCAGATCCGTGTCGAAGCGGTTGGCGTCAGCTGGTATGACGTGCTTTGGCGCCAGAATCTGGCACCGTCCCAGGCACGTCTGCCAGCAGGGATCGGTCATGAAATGGCCGGGGTGGTGACGGCGGTCGGTGAAGGGGTCGATGACATTGCCGTCGGTGACCGGGTTGCCAGCTTCCCGGCCACCAGTGCCAACGACCACCCGGTTTACGGCGATGTCATCGTATTGCCGCGTACGGCCATTACTCGCTACCCGAATGTGCTCACCCCGATCGAGGCCAGCGTGCACTACACCCCGCTGCTGATTGCCTATTTCGCCTACGTAGACCTGGCACGGGCCAAGGCCGGGCAGACAGCATTGGTCACCGATGCCAGCCATTGCGCCGGGCCTGCCTTCGTGCAGCTGGGCAGGGCCCTGGGGCTGAAAGTGTTCGCCGCCACCAAGGATGCGGCGCAGCGAGAGTACCTGCTGGGTCTGGGCGCAGACAAAGTGATTGTCACTGAAGAGCAAGACCTGCTGTTGCAGATTGGCAAGTACACCGATGGCCGCGGCGTGGACATGGTGCTCGATGGCATGGGTGGCCCGCAGATGTCGCTGTTGGGCGATGTGTTGGCGCCGCGTGGCAGCCTGGTGTTGTACGGCCTGCAAGGCGGCAACCAGACACCGTTCCCGGCCTGCGCGGCATTCCAGAAAAACATTCAGTTCTATGTGCACTGCATCGGTAATTTCACCGGCAAGCCAGAGCTTGGCATCAGCCAGGACCAGGTGGCACTGCAGCGTGCCTTGCGCGATATCAACCAGTTCACCGCCGACCAACTGCTGACGCCGCAGATCATCAAGGTGTACCCGTTCGAGCAGGTGGTCGAGGCGCATCGTTACATGGACCAATGCCCGTGCGGCGGGCGGGTGGTGCTGGACATGGCGCAACACTGACGGTTACTGAAATGACCAGAAAACCCGGGCAGGCCCCGGGTTTTTTGTGCGCGGGGTAAAGTAATCCAACTTTTTAAGTAGGACTGTTCCTACAATAAGTTGCGACGCGGACTACATATAAGTCAGTGGTCTTTGGGGTTTCAGAAATATCCCGCCAAATATTCAGCCTTGAACGCTTTTTCCTTGCGAGCCACTGTGAACTGACGCGGTCGCTGAATGGTTTTTTTACCGTGAACTGTGTCTTCAATTCGCGCTGCCTCCCTCTCGATAATGGCCCAATGATAGTTTGTGCAAGGAACGTGGGATGAGCATGGCTATGCCTGGTATAGAGCAGCATGTGACAGCGACAGGGCATCGCAGTGGTGGTTTTTTCTCGATGGCTTGGCGACAGTGAAGGGTTCCGTCATTACTTTCATTTGGTTGTAGGAAATTTCTTCTGGGTAAGTTTGGCGCATGTTCAAGTTGAAATGGTTGGTACGGCATGCGCTGGCTGCATGAAGTTGATGAGGTGATTGCGTGACTGCTATTCACGACCAGGCGATGCATTATATCTACCAGCAAGTACTCGAGCGCTTGTTGAACCACATGTCTCAGGCGCAGCGCGCTTCCTTGCAGTTGTTGATACAACGCCTGTTGGTTGCTGCAGGTGGGCCCGAGTACATCGGTACTTTCAGCTTGCAGCTATTGCAAGGTAGCGACCGCCATAGCAGCCGGCTGCTGGCCATGTTGCGTGCCGCGCAACTGAGTATTGCCCTGCGTTCGCCGGTAACCTTCCAGTTGCGGGTATTGGTGGTCAGCCTGCCGGTTGCCGACAGCGCCACGCTGGAAGCTCACGAGCGCAGTTTTAGCGCCCTGTTCATGCAGGATGACCCGCGGGTGCAATTGCAGATGATCGAGGGGCGCGCAGTGGTGCCGTTCAGTTGTCGGCTTTCGGTAGTGCCTGAGCGCTGGCTGCTTGCCAGGGATGCGTTGTTGATGTTCGGCCACATGATCGATGCCAGGCCTGAAGCCATGCTGGGTTGCCGCTTGCACCTGGAGCTGGCGGGGGCTGTGGATCATGCGCTGCAGTCGGCGGTGCCTCCCGATGCATTGGTCACTGCCGTGTCCGGGTTCCAGCGGCGCCGATACCTGGCGTGGGCCCGGCGTAGCCTGCGCCTGGCCGGCGAGCGTGGCCCGCATGCAGTGCACCAGTGCCTGGCGGCACTGGCCCAAGGTCTGAGCCGATTGCACGGCGCTGTTGGGGGCGCACCGGGTGGCCAGCACGGGCTGGTACCGGGCGCCGTACCGGAGCGTGCGACGGTGCGGCTGATTGCTATTGATGACCTGCTACCGCACTTGCTTGAAGAGCAGCAGCTTGACGCGATGCTGGGTTGTCACTTCGAGGCTGCTGCGGATGCTTTGCCGCTGTCTGAGTTCGTCGACTCGCTAGCCACGGCACAGTTGCATGAACTGCGTGCCCGCAGCCTGGAGCCGCAGGCCGGTCGCCCAGCGCTGAAGCTGGCAGGGCAGGCGGGTGGCAGCAAGCAGCGTGACGCCACCCCGTTGCTATTTGGCAAAGCCTACGGCATCAATCAGGCCCAAATGATGTGCCTGCTGTTCAGCCCGTTTGCCAGGCAGGGGAAAAACCTCGAGCGGTTCTTGCAGTGCCGGCATGCCGACATGGTAGTGGCGTTGCCGTACCTGCACAGGGCCTTGCAAGGCAAACCCTGCCCTGACGCAGTCAAAGCCTGGCTGGTGAACATCAGTGGCTTGCCGTTGGGGCAACTGCGGCAGATTTATGATGGCCAGTTACCGCTGACGGGATGGCGCCTGCTTAACAACCTGGCCCGCCGCGATGTACACCTGAGGCTGCTGCCGAAACAGGCGTTGGGGCGGCGGCGTGGTGCTGCGGGGCTGCCTTGATGGGGCGAGCGGCCCCTGGCGAGTTCGCGTATCGCAAGGTGTATCGCTACCTGGAAGCGTTGATCGACCAGGCTGCCGGCGTTGACACATGCCGGTTGCCGTCATTGCGTGAACTGTCCCGGCGGCTGCGGGTGTCGTTGGCCACGGTGCAGAGTGCCTACAGCCTGCTGGAAGAGGAGGGCCGCGTACATTGCCTGCCGAGGTCGGGCTATTACGTACAAAACGCTGGCAAAGATCAGGCTGTAGAGGTGGCGCGGCAGCCTCCCTTGCCGACGCAGCCACTGTTGGAGCGCATTCTGCTTGGTCACGAACGGCGTTTGGCGCGTCGGCGTGATCGCAGCGTCGCCTCGTGGGAAGCGGTTGGCAGCGCCCGTTTGCGTAGCGCTGTGGCTGAGCGATACACCCGCTGCTCCAACCAGTACTGGCAGGCCGATGACGTCCAGTTGGCCCCCGATGTGCTGGCGTTACTGGAGACACTGCTCAGGGCACTGGCCATGCAAGGTGGTACTGCGTTGGTGCATTCGCCCTGTTGCTGGCAAGTGTTGCGCGCCTTGGCGCGTGTCGGCATGCGCGTGCTGGAGGTACCACGGGATGCCCGTGGCAACCCCGAACTGCACGCTTTGGCCCAACTGCTTGGGAGCGAGCCGGTAAGCCTGTTGGTCATGCCGTCTTGCCTGGGCATGCCACAAGGGCGGCTGGTTTCACCGTATTATCAGCAGCAGCTTGGGTTGTTGCTCGGCCAACACCCGGTATGGCTGCTGGAAAACGACCTGGACAGCGAGCTCTGTTACGACGGGCCGCCGAGCACACGCCTGCGTGACTGGATCGACCCGCGCTGGCTGTTGGTGATGGGCACGTTCGAGGCCGCGGTGGGGGCAGAGGCGCCGTATGCCTATTTACTGAGCCGTGACACCGTGTTGGCCAAGGCATTCGCCGAGCGAGCGTTTCGGCTTGCGCCGCTTCGCTTGCAGGCGCTTGCTCATATGCTCGGCAAGGGGGAAATCGAAACGCACCTGGTACAGCAGCGCACAGACTTGCAAAGGCGTACGCAATATCTGGCGCATGTGCTGCAGTCGCAATTCGGCCAGCGCGTGGTCTTCGAGAGGCCGCAAGGTGGGCAAATGCTGTGGGTGAGCTTCCGCCAGCCGCTGGCGTGGGACGATATTGTCGCAGCGTTGGCAGGTTCTGCATTGCATGCACTACCGGGCGAGCAGTTCGGTCTGCCGGGGCATTACCCTCAACACCTCGCATTGATCTGGCTGCGGGGGGACCCGGATGAACTGCAACTGGCGGTAAGGCGACTGGCGCAGGCGCTTGAGGTGCGCTGCGGGCGAAGCACCCGCTTCTCAAGTTGAGATCAAGGCGCTTGCAGGCACCGGCATGTGCTGCGAAGGGGCCGACAAGTCAAGAGAACGAGTCAACGGGCTGACCCACGGCTCTTGTCAGCTACGCTTTTCTGTATGTATAACCAGTGTCTGTTTTTGCTACCTGATGCCATCCCGTGATTGCCCATTCCGTCGACGACCCGTTCTACTACCTGCATAACTTCCGCCAGGTAGTGTCGTGGGTCGAACAGCGCTACCAGGACCTGCTCGATGACCAGGAACTGGCCTTCATCCGTGCCTTCAGTCAGTTGCAAGCGCCATCCCAGGCCTTGATGGTGCGTATGGTCATGCGCAAAGGCGAGTTGTTTCGCAGCGATCGGCTCGACTACGCCGAAATCGGCGATACCGCGCTGGCGCTGCAGCCGTTGCTGGCCCTTGGCTGGGTAAGGGAGCCCGAGCAACTGGAGCTTGAACAGCTGTTCGTGTTGCTGCGCAAAGAAGAGCTGGCCCGTTGCTTCGCCCGACAACTGAGCCGCCCGCGCGCAGCCAAGCATGAGCTGTTGGCACAGTTGCAACCCCTGGCGCTGGCGGCGCGGTCACTGGGCGAATGGTTTCCCGACAGCGAGGTGCGCATTCTGCAGTGGTGCCTGCAACCTCTGTGCGACCGCATGCGCCTGCTGTTCTTCGGCAACCTGTACCAGGACTGGTCAGACTTCGTCCTCGCCGACCTGGGCTTGCTGCGTTACGAGCAGGTACCGTTCAGCTCTGATTCTCGCGCCCTGCAGCAACGTGCCGATGTCGACTTGGCGATGGCGCTGCACCAGTGCGCCGAGCGCCTGGAGCAGGGCGGCGACCCGGTGCCGATCCTTGCCACCCTGCAGGGCCTGCACAGCGACAACCCCTGGCTGGCCCGGCGCCATGCGCGGCTGCAATTCGCCGTGGGCCAACAATGCGAGCGCCTGGGTGAATGGGACCTGGCCACGGCCGTATATGCGCAGTGCAACCATCCCCAGGCGCGCATTCGCCAGGTGAGGGTGCTGGAGCGCAGCGAACAGTGGCACCAGGCCCATGCACTGGCATTGCAACTGGCTGCGGCACCGGCCAACGCGCTGGAGGAGCAGGCGCTGCAGCGCATGCTGCCACGGCTGGCGCGCAAACTCGGCGGCCCGCCCCAGCGGCGCCAGCGCACCACGCCGCTGGAACTGATCGAGCTCGAGCTGCCCCGCGGGCATGCTGCGCTGGGCGTTGAAGAAGCCGTGCGTCAGCACCTGATGCAAGAGGGGGGGCAGGCGCATTACGTGGAGAACACGCTGTTCAACAGCCTGTTCGGCCTGTTGTGCTGGGAGGCCATCTTCGCCCCGGTGCCCGGCGCATTCTTCAACCCGTTCCAGGCCGCACCACAGGACCTGCACGACAACGACTTCCAGCAACGGCGCAGTGCACTGTTCGAGCGCTGCCTCGGGAAGCTCGACGATGGCAGCCATCGTCAGGCGATTCTCGACTGCTACGTGGCCAAACAGGGGCTGCAGTCGCCGTTCGTGTTCTGGTCCATGCTCAGCGAGGCGCTGCTGGAGCAGGCCTTGGCCTGCCTGCCGGCCGCTGCGCTCAAGCAATGTTTCCTGCGCCTGTTGCAGGACATTCGCAGCAACCGTGCCGGCATGCCCGACCTGATCCAGTTCTGGCCCGAGCAGGGCCGTTATCGCATGGTCGAGGTCAAGGGGCCTGGTGATCGCCTGCAGGACAATCAGCTGCGCTGGCTGGAGTTCTGCCGGCAACACGGCCTGCCGGTCGCGGTGTGCCACGTGCGCTGGAGCGAATCGCCTTGAGTTACAGCGTAGCGGTGCGCGCCTTGTGTGAGTTCAGTGCCAAGGTCGGCGACCTGGACCTGCGTTTCACGCCGTCGCCCACCGCCCAGGAGGGTATCGAAGGGCATCAGCGGGTAGTGGCACGGCGTGCTGCTGGCTACGAGTCGGAAATCACCCTTGAAGGCCAGTTCGAAACCCTGACGGTGAGGGGCCGTGCCGATGGCTATGACCCTGGCAGCAATCGCCTGGAAGAAATCAAGACGCACCGTGGCGATCTGGCGCGTCAACCGGCCAATCACCGTCAGTTGCACTGGGCACAGGCCAAGGTCTATGGCTGGTTGATGTGCCAGGCGCGACAACTGCCGGCCATCGAGGTGGCGCTGGTGTACCTCGACGTGGACAGCGATGGCCAGACGCTGTTCAGTGAGCACTGTTCGGCTGCCGAGTTGCGGGCCTTCTTCGAAACCCAGTGTCGGCGCTTTCTGGGCTGGGCCCGATTGCAGCAACAACGCTTGGCCGAACGTGACCAAGGCCTGCTGGCGCTGAGTTTCCCGTACCCACAGTTCCGAAAGGGACAGCGGCAGTTGGCTGAAACCTTGTACAAGGCGGTTAGCACCGGCCGTTGCCTGATGGCCCAGGCCAGCACCGGCATTGGCAAGACCCTCGGTACCTTGTTCCCGCTGCTGAAGGCCATGGTGCCGCAGCAGCTGGACAAGCTGTTTTTTCTCACCGCCAAGACACCGGGCCGGGCGCTTGCGCTGGACGCCGTGCGCCAGATCACCGATGCCACGCCGCAACCTGCCTTGCGCACGCTGGAGCTGATCGCTCGCGACAAAGCCTGTGAATACCCGGACAAGGCCTGTCATGGTGAGTCCTGCCCCTTGGCCGCAGGCTTCTATGACCGTTTGCCGGCTGCGCGCGAGGCTGCTGCAGCAGTGCCGTTGCTCGACCGCGCCAACCTGCGTGAAGTGGCCTTGGCGCACCAGGTGTGCCCGTACTACCTGGGTCAGGAGATGGCGCGCTGGGTCGACGTGCTGGTCGCCGACTACAACTACTACTTCGATGCGCATGCTTTGCTGTTCGGCCTGACCCAGCTCAACCAGTGGCGAGTGGCAGTGCTGGTGGACGAAGCGCACAACCTGGTCGAGCGTGGGCGCGGCATGTACAGCGCCAGCCTTGACCAGGGCCAGTTGCTGGCGTTGCGCCAGAGCAAACCGCCTGGGCTGGTCAGTGCGCTGGAGCGCCTCAACAGGCAATGGAACGCGTTGTATAAAGAGCAGCGTGCGCCGTACCAGGCTAGCGAGTCGCTGCCTGAAGGGCTGTTGCGCGCCCTGCAGCAGTGCGTTGGGCTGATTCAGGAGCAGATGAACCAGGCGCCCACGCACATGGACCCCCAGGTGTTGCAGTTCTATTTTCAGGCCTTGCAGTTCTGCCGGGTTGCCGAACTGTTCGACGAGCACTTTCTGTTTGACATCAGCCAGCGCCAGGGCCCGCGCAAACGGCGGCTGGCCACCCTGTGCCTGCGCAATGTCACCCCGGCACGGCTGCTGGCACCACGCATGCAGGCGGCGCGCAGTGTGACGCTGTTTTCCGCCACGTTGAGCCCACGGCACTTCTACAGCGACCTGCTGGGCATGCCAGCCGATACCGCCTGGCTGGAAGTGGCCGCCCCGTTCCGTGCCGAACAGCTGGAAGTGCGCATTGCCAGCCAGGTGTCCACCCGTTACCAGCAGCGCCAAGCCTCCCTGGCGCCGATCGTTGACCTGATTGCCCGGCAGTATCAGCGCATGCCGGGTAACTACCTGGCGTTCTTCAGCAGCTTCGAATACCTGCAACAGGTGGCAGGGTTGTTGGCCGAGCGGCATGGTCAGATTCCGCTGTGGGCACAGGCGCCGGGCATGGACGAGGCGGCCCGTCAGGCATTTCTCGATCGCTTTGTCGCCGATGGCCGAGGTGTGGGCTTTGCCGTATTGGGCGGTGCTTTCGGCGAAGGGGTGGATTTACCCGGCACGCGGCTGATTGGCGCGTTTGTCGCCACCCTGGGGCTGCCTCAGGTCAACCCGGTCAACGAGCAGTTCAAACAGCGCCTGGGGCGGCAATTTGGTGCGGGTTTCGATTACGCGTATCTCTACCCGGGCGTGCGCAAGGTTATCCAGGCGGCGGGCCGGGTTATTCGGGGTGACCAGGACCGGGGCGTACTGGTGCTGATTGACGAACGCTTCGCCGAGCCCCGGGTGCAGCAGATGTTTCCCGACTGGTGGCCGGTGGCTATTATCTAGCGGTCTTTGCCTTGGGCGATCAGCTGCAATCGGGAGGGTGACCAATCCACTCATGCTGGCACACCGCTGCAAGGCGGCCCAGCCGCGTCAACCGGGCATTCCATCTGCCCGGGGCCGCAGCAGGATCGGCAGGTAATGGCGCAGGAACAGCAACAGCGCCAGGCTCCAGCACAGTGTAGAAACGCTTACCCCCCGCGATGTGAACAGCGGCAGAATCACCCGGGTCAGGGTCGCCAGTTGCATCAGGGCAAAGGCCCAGGCAATGCTGGTCGGTACCTGCAATGGCCTGCCGGTGTGGCCCAGGCTGACCCGCGCCATCATGGCCAGGATCAGCCCGGTCATGGCGCCAACGGTTAGCGCGTGGGTCACCAGGCTCGGGCTCAGGGCCACCCCGCTGTGCCACAGCGCCATGCCCAGGCAGGCCAGGGCGATCCAGGCGTAGGCCAGGTGCAGCGACCACAGCAACGGTACGCGCCACAGGCCACGGTCGTGCCACAGCACCAGTCGGGTCGCGTGCAGCGCGAACAAGGCGAAAAACAGCACCGCCAGACTTGCTTGTGGTGTATCGGCCAGGCCGGTGGCGAACGCCAGCGGTACTGCCACGCTGAGCAACAGACAGGCACGGTCCAGCCAGGGACGGGCAGGGGCTGCGCCAAGGTTACCCAGGCCGCGGCGGGTAAAGAACGGAATGACCCGGCCGCCGAGCACGGTCATCATCGCCGTCACCAGCCACAGCCCGGCAAATATACCGCGACGCTGCCACCGTTCGTCCTGGTGTAACCAGCCGGCCAAGGTCAACCACTGGCAGGCGGCAATCAACAGCACCAGTACGACGATAGGGTAGTTGTTGCGCAGGCGCCGTTGCACGATCGGTCGTGCCAGGGTCAGTGCCACCAATGGCAGGAAGCTGCCCTCGACCAGTACCAGCACGCTACCCGGTAGTGGCAGAAACCAGCTCACCCGGCCCAGCAGCCAAAGCAGGAACAAGCCCTGCAGCGCCCGCCCGCTCAAGCCCGGGATGCCGCTCCAGCTCTGTACGGCGGTCAGCAGAAAACCCGCGATAACGGCGGTGGCGAAGCCGTAAAGCATCTCGTGGCGGTGCCAGGCGAGCATACTGCCGGGCGGGGCAGGGGGAAGTACCCCGGCCAGTACGCCGGCCCACAACAGCAGGGCGATCAGCGCAAACAAACTGCCACCCAGGAAGAACGGGCGAAAACCCAAACCCCAGACGGCTTGGCGCGGGCGTGAAGCAGTGGGTTGCAAGAGCATGGGCGGTCCTTGGTTCGTTCAGTAGGCCTCAATTGGGGTAAGATCACGATCCGTGCCAGTTGCAAAGCCCTTGAATATCAAGGTGATGGCACTTCCCAGGGTCCGAATGACACGCGCGTTTTGCAGTCATTCGGACTAGCTTGTATGTCGTTTTGACTTGCTTCAGGGTTCGCCTGGTTCAGTGCCGGCTGACGCTTCGCTACAGGATTCACGTTTTGTCCGACCTCTCGAAAAATCCGCTGCTGCAGTACATGGCCCGTCTGGCCCCATCCAGCCAGCAAACCATGCGCTACATTCTTCAGGACGCCGCCGACCGGCTAGGTTTCGTCGACTGCAACATCGTCGATGTGCCTTGGCATCGGCTCGAGCCGGGCCATGTGATTGCACTGGTGGCTGCCCTGCGTGCTGATGGCTACGCGCCCAACAGCTCGTCGCTGTACGTCAACGCGATTCGCGGGGTGATGAACGAGGCCTGGCGTCAGGGCCTGATCGACCACGAGCAGCTGTTGCGCATTCGCGAGGTCAAGCCGGCCACAGGCTCCCGTCTGCCGCCAGGGCGCAACCTGCGCCGCAGCCTGATCCGCGAGCTGATGGATGTGTGCGCAGCCGACCCGCGGCCACAGGGGGTACGTGATGCGGCGATCATTGCCTTGCTGTACGGCACCGGCATGCGCAAGTCGGAGTCGGTCGACATCGACCTCGACCAGGTCGACTTCGAGGCGCGCAGCCTGCAGGTAGTGGGCAAGGGCAATCACCAGTTGGTCAAGTATGCACCGCCGTGGGCGTTCGAGAAGCTGCAGGCGTGGCTTGAACTGCGCCGCCAGGACCTGCCTGCCGGGGCGGAGGATGACCCGTTTTTGTTCAACCGCATCCGTCGCGGCAGCCACATTACCCGTGCGCGCATTACCAAGCATGCGATCTACTACATTGCTCGCCAGCGCGGTGCGCAGGTGGGAGTGAAGATCATGCCGCACGATTTTCGCCGTGCATTCATCACCCGGGTGATCGAAGAGCACGACCTGTCGATTGCGCAGAAGCTGGCGCACCATGCCAATATCCAGACCACGGCCATCTATGACCGGCGTGATGACAATGAGCGTCGGCGTGCCGTTGACCGCTTCGATTACTGAGGTCTGATCTTTAGGGGCTGCAAAGCTGCCCCATTTTCACGGGTGCCGGCACCGAAACAGGGCCGGCGCACGCCCCCGCTTTGTGCGCCATCCCCCCGTATGCCCGATGCCAGAGCGGCCGCAGCATAAGTTTCATCATCCTTCACCTGCGGAGTTGGCCCGCAACCTGCTATATCCAGCCTGCGAATTTGATCGAGTGGTCAGGCCGTGCGCGCTGGCAGGCGCCCGCGCCGGACCCTCTAAACGGCCAGCAGGCCACGGATTTCAGGGGCCGCAGGATGTCGCTCGCGGAGCAGATCGAACAACAACAAGACGATGCAGGCTGGAGTGCTCACCTGCAGTTGCGCTTTGTGCAGCGTGACAGCGTGACCCGCCTTGGTGCGTGGAAGCATTTTGGACCTCTTTTGGTGCAGCGGCCTTTCTATCCGGAGGGTGCGCCGTGCCATGTCTATGTCTTGCACCCGCCGGGCGGCATCGTCGCCGGCGACCGCCTGGAACTGGATATTCACCTGGAGCCGGGTAGCCATGCGCTGCTGACCATGCCCGGCGCCAGCAAGTTCTATCGCAGCATTGGCCCGACCGCGCGGTTGGCCCAGCGCTTTCACCTGGCCGCGGGCAGCACCCTGGAGTGGCTGCCACAGGACAGCATCTTCTTCTCCGGCGCCCGCGCCAGCCTCGCCAGCCGTTTTACCCTCGAGCCGGGCGCCCGCCTGTTGGCTTGGGAAACCCTGTGCCTGGGCCGCCCGGTCATGCAAGAGCGTTTCGACCACGGCGCCCTCGACAGCCTTTTGCACATCGTACTGCCTGACGAGGTTGGCCTGCATGAGCGCCTGCGTCTCGAGGGCGGGCACCTGGACAAGCTGGGTGGGCATCCGCTACTCGCCACTTTCTGTGCCGCACCGGCCGATCAGGCCGTGCTGGAGCAGGTTCGCCCGCTACTCGATGAACTGGGCAACCCGGCCGGTGCGACCCTGCTCGGGTCGTTGCTGGTGATCCGCCTGCTCGACCATGACAACCAACACCTGCAACGCACCCTGCAACGCCTCTGGCATGTGCTGCGTCCGGCCATCCTCGGCCTGCCCGCCTGCCCGCCGCGTATCTGGGCTACCTGAGAGAGCGCCATGGAGCTTACCCCGAGAGAGAAAGACAAACTGCTGCTGTTCACTGCCGCGCTGCTGGCGGAGCGGCGTCTGGCCCGTGGCCTGAAGCTCAACTACCCGGAGGCCGTGGCGCTGATCAGCGCCGCAGTGCTCGAAGGCGCCCGCGATGGCCGCACAGTCGCCGAACTGATGAGCCTGGGGCGCGAAGTGCTGACCCGTGAGCAGGTGATGCCCGGTATCGCTGAAATGCTTCACGACGTGCAGGTCGAAGCGACCTTCCCGGATGGCACCAAGTTGGTGACCGTGCATGACCCCATCGTCTGAAACCGCCAAGGAGCGTTGCATGATCCCAGGTGAAATCCAGGTCGCCGCGGGCGACATCGAGTTGAACAGTGGCCGAGAAACGGTCAGCGTCAGCGTGGCCAACCATGGCGATCGGCCGGTGCAGGTCGGCTCGCACTACCACTTCTACGAGGTCAACGACGCGCTGGTGTTCGACCGTGCGCCCACCTTGGGCTTTCGCCTGGACATTCCGGCCGGCACTGCCGTGCGCTTCGAGCCGGGTCAGGCGCGTACCGTGCAACTGGTGGCTTACGCCGGCAAGCGTGAGGTCTATGGTTTTCAGGGCAAGGTGATGGGCGCGCTGGAGGGTAGGGCATGAGCCGTATTTCCCGTCAGGCCTATGCCGACATGTTCGGGCCCACGGTTGGCGACCGCGTGCGCCTGGCCGACACTGCGTTGTGGGTGGAGGTCGAGAAAGACTTCACCATCTACGGCGAAGAGGTGAAGTTCGGCGGCGGCAAGGTCATTCGCGATGGCATGGGGCAGGGCCAGATGCTGGCGGCCGAGGCCATGGACCTGGTATTGACCAATGCGCTGATCATCGACCACTGGGGCATCGTCAAAGCCGACATCGGCATCAAGCATGGACGCATCGCGCTGATCGGCAAGGCCGGCAACCCCGATGTGCAGCCGGGCGTGAACGTGCCGGTCGGGCCAGGGACCGAGGTGATTGCGGCCGAGGGCAAGATCGTCACCGCCGGAGGTGTCGATTCGCATATCCACTTCATTTGCCCGCAACAGGTGGACGAGGCATTGAACAGCGGTGTCACCACGTTCATCGGCGGCGGAACCGGGCCGGCCACCGGCACCAATGCCACCACCTGCACGCCCGGGCCTTGGTACCTTGCGCGCATGCTGCAGGCTGCCGACAGCTTGCCGATCAACATCGGATTGCTCGGCAAGGGCAATGCCTCGCAGCCTGAAGCGCTGCGCGAGCAGATTGCCGCAGGTGCTGTCGGGCTCAAACTGCATGAAGACTGGGGCTCTACGCCAGCGGCCATCGACTGCTGCCTGGGCGTGGCCGAGGAAATGGATATCCAGGTGGCGATTCACACCGACACCCTCAACGAGTCGGGCTGTATCGAAGACACGTTGGCGGCCATCGGCGACCGCACCATCCACACCTTCCATACCGAAGGAGCCGGTGGCGGCCATGCCCCGGACATCATCCGTGCGGCGGGGCAGGCAAACGTGCTGCCATCCTCGACCAACCCGACCCTGCCTTACACGATCAACACCGTGGACGAGCACCTGGACATGCTCATGGTCTGTCACCACCTGGACCCGAGCATCGCCGAGGACGTGGCCTTTGCCGAGTCACGCATTCGCCGCGAAACCATCGCTGCCGAGGACATCCTTCACGACATGGGCGCCTTTGCCATGACCTCGTCCGACTCCCAGGCCATGGGCCGGGTTGGTGAGGTGGTGCTGCGCACCTGGCAGGTGGCGCACCAGATGAAGTTGCGCCGCGGGCCGCTGGCACCAGACACCCCTTACAGCGACAACTTCCGGGTCAAACGTTACATCGCCAAGTACACCATCAATCCGGCATTGACCCATGGCATCGGTCACGAGGTGGGTTCGGTGGAGGTCGGCAAGCTGGCCGACCTGGTGCTGTGGTCGCCAGCGTTCTTTGCGGTCAAGCCGGCCCTGGTGCTCAAGGGCGGGATGATCGTTACCGCGCCAATGGGCGACATCAACGGCTCCATCCCCACGCCCCAGCCGGTGCACTATCGGCCGATGTTCGGCGCGCTGGGTGCGGCGCGGCATGCCACACGCATGACATTCCTGCCTCAGGCGGCAATGGACCGCGGGCTGGCCGAGGAGCTGAACCTGCGCAGCCTGATTGGCGTGGTCAACGGCTGTCGGCGGGTACGCAAGCCGGACATGGTCCACAACACCCTGCAGCCGCTGATCGAAGTCGATGCGCAGACCTATCAGGTGCGTGCCGATGGCGAGCTGCTGGTCTGCGAACCGGCCAGCGAACTGCCGCTGGCTCAGCGCTATTTCCTGTTCTGAGGAGCACCCATGATTGTCTTGAACCGCCGTATCTCCGAACCCGGCACGCGGGTTGTCAGTGGCACTGTGACCCTTGATGTGGACAGCCGTATCAAAAGCCGCCTGCGAGTAACTCTGGACGATGGCCGCGAAGCCGGGCTGATGCTGGAGCGCGGTCACCTGCTGCGCGGAGGTGAATTACTGGCCGATGCCGAGGGCACTCAGCTGATCCGCGTGTTGGCGGCGCCCGAAGCGGTGTCGACGGTGCGCTGTACCGATCCACACCTGTTGGCCCGCGCCGCCTACCACTTGGGTAACCGCCATGTGCCGCTGCAGATCGAACCCGGCCTGCTGCGCTTCCAGCACGACCATGTGCTGGACGACATGCTGCGGGGGTTGGGCCTGACGGTAGAGGCCGAACAGGCCCCGTTCGAGCCTGAAGCGGGTGCCTACCAAAGTGCACCGCATGGCCACAGCCACAGTCATGCCCATGGCCACGACCACCCGTTCGTTCGCCTGCCTGCCCATTCCTGAACTGCCCTGGAGCAACCGATGAAAAAGACTTTCGCCCTGTTTCTGTTGATGCTGGCACTGCCAGCCTTCGCCCATCCAGGCCATGACAGCAACCCGCTGCAGGACGGCCTGCTGCACCCGCTGACCGGGCTCGATCACCTGCTGATGCTACTGGGCACCGGCGTGCTCGCCGCGTTGACCCGGCGCAACCTGACGTTGCCCCTGGCTACCCTGGCGGCCATGTTCGGTGGTGCCGTGTGCGGTCACCTGTTCGGCGATGTGCTGGGCATGGAGACCCTGATTGCCGTTTCGCTGCTGGTGGCTGCCGGGGCGGTGCTGCTGCCGAGCCGCCAGTTGCTGCTGGCCATGGCCATGCCGGTGTTCGCCTTGTTCCATGGCTGGGCCCATGGTGTGGAAGCTACGCCGAGCGCTTTCTGGCAATTCAGCGCGGGGTTTGTCGCGGTCAGCGGCTTGCTGCTGGCGGCAGGCTTTGCAATCGGTTGCCTGCTGCGCCGCCACAGCGGCCTGCAGAAGGCCTTTGGCGGTGGCCTGTTGGCCGGCGCCGCGCTGGTGCTGGCCGGTTGATGAACAGCGACCTGGCGCTGCTGCGCCTGCTGCAGTTGGCCAGCCCCGGCTTGCCGGTGGGTGGTTTCACCTATTCGCAAGGCCTGGAGTGGGCGGTCGAGGCCGGCTGGGTTCGCGGCGTGGACAGCTTTGCCAGCTGGCAGCGTGAGCAGGTTCACGACACCTTGGCTTGCCTTGACTGGCCAGTATTGGCACGTCTGTACCACGCCTGCCAGGCCGAGGACGCCGAAGCGTTCTACCACTGGAGCCGGTTCTTGCTGGCCAACCGCGAAACCGCCGAGTTGCGCCTGGAAGAACAGCAGCGCGGCGCGGCGCTGGCGCGGTTGCTCGACGGTTGGCAACTGGGCCAGGCACCGGCCTGGCGCACCAGCCTTGAGCTGACCCAGTTGGGCGGCATGGCCTGGCTGGCCGCGCACTGGGCCATCCCGTTGCGCCAACTGGCTTTGGGCCATGGCTTTGCCTGGCTGGAGGGCGCAGTCATGGCCGGGGTCAAGCTGGTGCCGTTCGGCCAGCAGGCTGCCCAGACCTTGCTGCGCGACCTCGGTGCCGACTTGCCCGCTGCACTGGACCAGGCACTGGCCCTGGGCGATGACCAGCTCGGCGGCGGCCTGCCGCTGCTGGCCATCGCCTCATCGCGTCACGAAACCCAATACACCCGTTTGTTCCGTTCCTGAGGACTGCCTTCATGCAAAGCTATCAACAACCCCTGCGCATCGGTGTCGGCGGCCCGGTCGGCTCTGGCAAGACCGCACTGCTGGAAGCGCTGTGCAAGGCCATGCGAGATCACTACCAGATTGCCGTGGTCACCAACGACATCTATACCAAGGAAGACCAGCGTATTCTCACCGAGGCCGGCGCCCTTGAGCCGGAGCGCATCGTCGGTGTGGAGACCGGCGGCTGCCCGCACACGGCCATTCGTGAAGACGCGTCGATGAACCTGGCGGCGGTCGAGGCGCTGGCGCGCAAGTTCGGTAACCTCGAAGTCATTTTCGTGGAAAGTGGCGGTGACAACCTCAGCGCCACGTTCAGCCCGGAGCTGGCCGACTTGACCATCTACGTGATCGACGTGGCCGAGGGCGAGAAGATCCCGCGCAAGGGCGGCCCAGGCATTACCAAGTCTGACTTTCTGGTGATCAACAAGACCGATCTGGCGCCTTATGTAGGTGCTTCACTGGATGTGATGGAGCGCGACACCCAGCGCATGCGGCCGCAGCGGCCCTGGACCTTCAGCAACCTGAAGAAGGGCGAGGGGTTGCAGGCGGTGATCGATTTTATCGTCGAGCGCGGGATGCTGGGTGTGCGAGCCTGACAGATCGAGGTCTCTTTGCGCTCATGCCCGCGAAGAAACCAACGCAGTGGATGGCACCGGCTCCGCCGGTGTTCGCGGGTGAACCCGCTCCTACGATGGCCTGTGTCCCTCCGGTGTGCGTCCGTCACCGATCAGGCGTAGGAGCGGGTTTACCCGCGAATACGGTGGCGGCGGCAACGGTGAACGGCCAGGGATATTGGCCAGCAGGCCGGGCCCTTTCGCGGGTGAACCCGCTCCTACGATGGCCTGTGTCCCTCCGGTGTGCGCCCGTCACCGATCAGGCGTAGGAGCGGGTTTACCCGCGAATACGGTGGCGGCGGCAACGGGTGCCTGCTTTCGCTGGTGCTCATGGTGCTGTCTCCTCGCTGGGGGATTCACACCTTGGTCGAGTAAGGCCAGGTCGAATCGACAGGCACCGGTGGCCGGGCGATGAGCGGTACCGGCTCATCCCGAGTGGGCGATATGCCCCTCGGCCAGTTCATCGGCGCCGTCATCCTCGCCAGGCAGGGCGGTGATCACGCTGAAATCGCTGACTTCTACCTTGCCGCCGCCATAGCCCAGCAAATGGAAGGAAAACGCCTTGCGCTCGGTCGGGTTGTCGAAGCTGAACTCCATCTCCAGGGGCGCGTCGGCGGTGACCTTTACCTCTTCTGGCAGGCCTAACGGCACGTCCTGTTCCAACTGCTTGGCCTTGAGCCGTATATAGGCCGCACGTTTGGGATCCAGCGAGCGTACCTTGACCCGCACGCGGGTGTGCGAGCCTCCAGGCATTTCCAGGTACTGGGCGCCAATCAGGTTGTCGGCCCAGTCATCGTGAATGCGCTTGCGCAACTTGATCGGCGAAGGGCCGCCGAACTGGTAACGCAGGTTGAGCGGGGTTTGCAGCAGGGATTGGTCGAGCACCCCGACCAGGGCGCCGATCTGCTGGCCCAGCAGGCTGTCGGCCGGACCGAGGTAGCGGGCCTGGTCGGCGATGAAACCTTCACTGGCATAACGCCGGCAGCGCTGCTGGAAGTCACATTCGGTGAACAGGCCCTGGCCGTTGTGGTAGCGCAGCATGCCGTTGGTGTAGGAGATCATTTCGCGGCCGTTGTCGTAGTCGCGGTACAACGAGCGGCCGCCAAGCGCGACAGGAATGGGCAGTGCGAAGTAGTCGAGCAGCGAGGTGGCCAGGTCGATATGGCCGTAAGTGCCGTGCTTGATGGTTGGCAGTTGGGCCTGCTCCGGCGCCAGGGTAAGGTTGAAGCCCCAGGACGAGGCCAGGCGCACGCCATCAATGCCGTGGGACTCGTCGGAAGTCAGCACCACCAGTGTGTCCTTGAGGACGCCCTGGCGCTCGAGGTTGTCAAGAAATGCCCCGACCGCGTCATCCAGATAGGCGACCGCTGCCTGTTTCGGTGTGTCGTAGCGCTTGAGGTACTCGGCCGGCGCCGAATAGGGCTGGTGGGTGCCCACGGTGAGCAGCGTCAGCATCCAGGGCTTGTCCTGCTTCTGCAACTGGCCGACATAGCGCAGGGCGCCTTCGAAGAAAGCGCGGTCATCCTTGCCCCATGGGAAGTTCAGGTAGTTCTTGTTGCTGAACCACTCCTGGCCATGCACCGAATCGAAACCGATGTGCGGCATGATGCGGTCTTTGGCCATGAAGCGCAGGCCCGCGCCTTGCAGGTAGTGGGTGGTGAAACCGGCCTGGCGCAATTGTGCCGGCAGGCAGGCCTGGTTGCGTGCGTTCTGGGTCAGCAGTTCCACGCCCTTGGGCGTGCCATTGGCCAGCTTGTCGTAATCGCCGCACAGCATCGCATACAGGCCACGGATGGTCTGGTGGGTGTGCAGCACGTAGTCTGGGGTGTTCATGCCCCGCTCGGCCCACTTGCTGAGCCTGGGCATCAAGTCCTCATTGAAACGGCTGTTCAGCGCCTGGCGGTTAGGCCGCAGGTAGGCGCCCGGGATGCCTTCCATGGTAATCACCAGCAGGTTGCGGGCGCTTCCCGGGCCGGCAAGCAGCCTTTGCCCATGCAGGTCGGATTGAGTCAGGCCGCTGCTGGCGAGCGGGGTGAAGGTTTGCGTGCGGCCCATCCAGCCTTCGACCTGGCGTTGCAGGTTACCGACCCCGGCAGACATCAACTGGTGGGGGAGGTTGTATTGCCGCCACTGGTCGGCATCGGAAGGTAGCAACTGCTGGCTGCCCCAGTGCGTGCCAAACAGCAGTACGGGTATGGCCCAGGCCTTGTGCGGCAGTGGCTGGCTGGCCTGTGCACGGCTGCGCCATGCGAAGGCCAGCCAGGCCAGCAAGCCGCCACCCAGAGCCCAGGGCAGCCAGGCATGGGCCAGGCTGCCACCGGTCGAATTCTCCATGAACTGCGGGTCGACCAGGTAGTTCAGGTCGGCGCTGGTGGGCAGTCGGCCCACTGCGCTCACCAGTTCGGCCGAGGCCACCCACAGCGCCGCCCAGGCCAGCAGCACGGGCAACGCAAGCCACCACGGCCTGCGGTGTAGCAGCACGATCAACAGGCTGCCGAGGGCGAGGTCTGACAGGTAACCGAACGGGTTGGACCAACCCAGCATGGCGCGCGTACCCAGTGGGATCACCAACACCAGGGCCGCCAAAGCGGTAAGCCGGGTGCGTGGGTGGTCGGACAGGCTCTTCACAAAAACTTCCCTTTTGCCATTAAATCGTCATGCAACTGTGCTTGATGATAACAGGGCAGGGCAGGGAAGGCGGTCGATTACAAGGTTGGTAACCAAAGCCGGGGTCGTTCGCACAGCCCCGGCCGATGGCAACTATCAGAAGTAATAAGGGAATTTCAGGCTGAAAGAAAAGTCCGGTGCGTCATCGGTCAGACCAATGGACAGGTTGGGCACGATGGTCAGGTTGTCGGTGGCGGCGAAGGTCATGCCGATGTTGAAGTTGGCCGCGTTGTAATCGCTGTTGGAGATCGATTGCCAGTCGCCGCCATCAGGTTTGATCTTGCTCTTGCGGGCGAACTGGTCGGATACCGAGAACGACATGCTCATCTTTTCGTTCAGGGCAAAGGCGATGCCGCCGCCAATCTGCCACGAGTCACCAAGCTTGACGTCACCCGGCACCTTGCTGTTCACCTGCGGACTGATGTCGCTGAACGAGTCTTGCATGTTGTAGGTGTAGGACAGGCTGCCGAACAGCACAGCCGGGTCGAAGGTCTTGACCAGCGAGATGCCCGGTGTGATCGACCATACACCGTTGCCAGTCGGTAGGCTTTCCGGTACCGCGAGGTTGTTGTTGCCATCCACCTCACGCAGTTTGATGCCATAGGGGTCCTTGCCGGTCGGTGCCTTTATTCGCAGGGTGGCCACTGCGTCCGGCCAGGTTTCGTCCTCGTCGAGGAATTTATAGGCCACCCCAACGTTGATATCGCCGATTTCCGGGTCGCGGGTCACGCTGGCATCGGAGGTGGTTGCCCCGGCCCCTCCCGCACCGCCAGACGAGTAGGTGGACTCGCGGTAGACCACGGGGACGTTGATATCGAACTGCCAGCGCTGTGCCAGGTTATAGCGCGCGGTCATGTCCAGGGTCCAGTTGTCAGCCTTGATCCGGTCGAGGTTGATGCTGCCGAGGAAGATCGAGTCCAGTGCCAGAAAGCCATTGAGGGTCAGCGCACGGGTATCGTAATGGGTATAGGTGAGGCCGGTTTCGAAGCTGAACTTGCCCCCGCCAAAGAATCCGCTGGCTTCGTCATACAGGTTGGTAACGCTTTGCGCCGGCTGGGAGTCGGCCGTCAGTGCCTGACCGTAGGAGCTACCTGAAGTGCCCGGTGCCCCAGAGGCAACGGTTTGCGCACCTTTTACCCCCTCGGCGGGAGACTTGACCAGACGTCTGGGTTGCGTTGCTGCAGGGGCCTCTTCGACCTGGCGTACACGTTGTTCCAGCACCATCAGTGCCTGTTGCTGTGCCTCATAGCGGCGTTTGAGTTCAGTCAGTTCCTGTTTCAGCGCTTCGACCTGTGGGTCAGCGGCTGCGTAAAGTGCTGTGGCTGGGGCCAAGGCAGTCAAGCACACAAAAGCTCTGAGCGTAAAAGATCGGTACATGGAGTTGCCGTCCCTTCCAACTACTTTCGATGAGACTGAGCGTAGATCAGTATCCGAAGGTGCGAAGACCTTTGAGCTGGTCGAGGCTACCGCTGAGCGAAGCCGCTGTCGGCACGCTCTCACGCATGACAACGTTCAGACTGGTGACGTTGTTGACCAGGTTACCGTTGCCGAGCAGCGTCGAATTCTGCAGCAGGCCACCCTGGGCCAGGCGTTGCACGCTGCTGCCCTGGTTGTTGCTGGCATTGATGTTGAGCTGCACGCCCACACCGCTGGAAGACACACTGAGTGCGCCGGCGCCATTTTCCCCAACCAGGGTCTGGCCGGCGGCCAGTACCTGGCCGTGCTGTTGTACGGCGGGGGCCTGGTTGGCTTTGGTCACGTTGATATCGACGTTGTTGTAAGCGGCGTTGTTGTCACCGGCTGCACGCACCACCTGGGTCACACCTTCGGTGGTGGTCAGGCCGTTGCCGCCCGTTACCACGCCAGTCCCGGCAGCAGAAGCGCTGCTCGGCGCCTTACCTGCGCCTTTTTTATCAATCATCGATACATAGAACTGGGGCTTGATGGTCGATTGCTGAACCTGCAGCGTGGACGTTGCCCCGATCACATCCCCTTTGGCATTTTGCCAGGTGCTGGACATGATGATACCGAAGCTCACGATTCGTCCGGGCATCACATAGCGGCCCCGCAGGTTCGCCAGCTCCTGGTCCTTCAGTTCGATGGGTTTGAATGTCTCTGCGTGACTGGGCAGGCTGGCTGCCAGACAGACCATGGCCAACCACAATGAAGTCTTCATGAAATGCTCCCTGGAGCATCATGCTCCTTGTCATTAGAACAGTCGTTAGAAGAAGTCGCTTCTGATGAAGCCGAAGTCCAGCAGCTCTGAGTCCTGCACGGGGGTGAAGTTGTTCACCCGGTCCTTGGCGGTCAGTGGCAGGGGCGGGTCGAGCAGGATGTTGTTTTTGTCGTAACCCTGGCCGATCACCGCGAAGATGATGCCGTTCCAGCCCTTGAGGAAATCGTCGACCTTGTATCGCTTGTGGCCCAGCACCGGGTCACCGATGTACACCCAGCCTTTGTCGACCTTCTGCATGACCACGAAGTGCTTGTAGCCGCGCACATCCATCAGTACCACGACGGGAATGCGCACGCTTTGCAGGGTTTCGGGCGCCACCCGGTAACCGCGGGCACGCATCCCGAGGCTTTCGATATAGCGCTTCATGTCGAGCATCGAGAAGCCTTGCGTGCGCACAAGGTCCTGGTCGGCGTGGGCCAGCATGCCTTCGATGATCTGATGTTCGTCCACGTCCAGCCAGTAGGCCTGACGCAGGATGGTTGCCAGCGCGGCGGCGCCGCAGCTGAAGTCGGTCTTTTGTTGCACCAGGTCGGCGAACTTGCGTTCACGCAAGCTCTGGATCGGTTTGAACACCACGGCGCCGCCCGGCAGGACGGACAGGGGCATTTGTGCAGCTTCGCTCACGCTGGCCAGGCACAGCAAAAACGCCAAGGCGAAAATACGCATGATCGGGTGCCTTACGGTGTGTTGAAGAAAGGCCCCCCGAAGGGGGCCTCAAGCACAGCGGTCAGAACGAGGTGTTGGAGATGGCCAGCGAGTTGCTTTGCTGGTTGCCCACACCGGCTGCTACGTTGACGCCCAGGTTACCGCTGCCACCATTCACCGAACCGCTAAGGGTTGCAGTGTTGGTAACTGGGTTGGCCCAGCCGGTCGGGGTCAGCACTTGGAAGGACACAGTATTGCTCAAGTCGTAAGCGCTGCTTTCGCTGTAGCTCTTCGAAACGTCGTTCGAGGATTGTTTCGATTGCTCGCCAGACTTCGAGAAGTCGGACGCCGAAGCATTCTCGTACGAAGAGTCGTGAGACTTGGAGTACGAAGAGTCCTTGGACTTGTCATACGCCGATTCACGCGACTTGTCGTAGTTGGAGTCGAATGCTTTCTCGAACGACGAGTCGTATGCACTTTCGCGCGACTTGTCGACCGATGCATCCAGCGATGCACTCAGCGAGCCATCGAAGGACTTGGAGTGGGAGCGCTCATAACGGCCATAGTCGGTGGTATGGGTACGCGTGGCGTTAACTTCAGCGTCCAGCGAAGCTGCCAGGCTGGCGCTGCTTGACGCGCTGTGGCTGCCGCTGGCAGAGCCACTGGCACCCCAACCGCTCGAGCCACTTGCGCTCGAGTTGTGGGAGCCGCTGGCATTGCTGGAATGCGAGCCGCTGGAGTCCCAGCCACTGGAGCCGCTGGAGCTGGCGCTATGCGCACCGGCGAGGCTGAAGCTCGAGGACGAGCTGCGGTCGTCGGTCGAGTTGAACGAGCCATCACGCGAGCTTGAACCGCTGGCCGACTTGGTGATGGTAATCGTATCCACCCGGTAGGTGCGGTCAGCGCTGTTGTTTACAATCAGGCCTGGGCCGTCCTGATTGGCCGACGCGGTGGCGGTGGCGTTACCCAACGGGGCACCGGTGTTGGCGATGGCCATGGTGTTTTTCTGCTGGTTGAGGTCGCCACCGGCAATGTTGATGCCAATGTTGCCCTCAGCCCCGCTGGCTGAGCCGCTCATCACAGCCGAAGACTGGGTCGAGTAGTTGTCGACCCGGTTGTTTCTGCTGGTTTGCACAACGTCAGCCGTGGCATTGGCCATGCCGAACACGAAGCTGTTGTCCAGGCTCGAGTCAGAGCCTGCGTTGGCAATGGCAGCGGCGTTATCTTGCTGGTTGCCGTTACCGGCCGCCACGTTTATGCCAACGTTGCCGCTGGAGCCGGTGCCAGAGTCACTCATCTCGGCATCGTTGATGGTGCCTTGGTTGGTGATGCGGTTACGCGTGCTGGTTTGGGTATCCCAGGCATTGGCCGTTGCATACACAGGGATCTTGGTGGGTGGAGGCGTGTGATGACCATTGTTATGGTGGCCGTTATGGTGGTCATTACGCCGATCATTTTGCCCAGCTTGTACAGCAACAGCCATGACCGCAGCAATTGCGAAAACCAGAGGCTTGATTGCCATCGAGGGTTTCATGGTGATTCTCCGTACGCTATTAGGTTAAGTGTCGTTCTTAACTGCAGGGTCAATCCGCGACCCGGATGCTCAAGGTGTTGGCCATTCGGTTTCCCACCCCGGCACTCTGGTTCAACTGGATCACCCCGTGGCTACCGGTGAAGGCCTGGTCACTGGTGGTGACCTGGCGATAGCCTGCTGGAATGTCAGTTGCTCCGGAGTTGTTGATCAGCGCCACGTTTTGTTGCATGAGGACGCTGTCGTCGATGCTTTGCGGCTGCGCACCAATGCTGATGTTCAGTGCGTTGGCTTGCTGGGTGTTGGCGCCTGCGCTCTGGTTGATCCCCAGGGCGCCGCTGCCGTTGCTGAAGGCGTTGCCCTGGATGGTCGAGCGGGCGTCCATTGCAGGGTCAGCGGGCGTATTGAGCCGTTGCCGGATCTGGGTGCTTGCACTGGCTTCGGGGCCGACGGCGATGGCACGCGCATTGACCTGCTGCTGCATGTCGCCAGCAGCCTGGTTGACAGAGAGGTTCCCCTGATAGCGACTGCCGGAGCTGTCGATATCGGCGTTGTTGATGACGGGAACCAGGGATTGCGCGAAGACCGGTGCAGTGCAAAGGGCGGCCAGCATCAGCAGAGTGCGCTTCATCTCACTTGCCCCCGCCGGTCAGAATCTGCAGCGGCGCGAGGCCACGCTGCACGCTTGAGTTGACCATGTTCGAGATACCGTTACCCGACCCCGTACCGCGCCCGCCCGCCAAGTTGGGGAGCTGGTTCTGGTTGCCGAGGTTGCCCCCCAGGTTGTTGGTTTGTTGGGTGATCATGTTGCTGATGCCTGCACCACTGCTGATGCTGGCGAAGTCGCCATCGCTCAGCTCGCTGGTTTGCTTGAGCACGTGAGCTGAAGGGTTGGCATTGATGGTGGTAGGGCTCGGGTCTGGGATCAGAGGGGGGATGGTCGCGTTGCGCACTTGCACATCGCGCTTGATGATGATGATCCCCTTGTCCGCCTGAGCCGTCAGGCTTAGTGACCCCAGTACACAGCCCACCAGTAATAGGTGATAGAGGTGATTGTCACTTTTCCTCACGACGGCAACTCCTTCTTTGAGCGCTGGCCCTGTTCAGCGATGCGTACCACAGAGCAGAAGGTGTGCCGCTTTTTAGAAATCTTTTCGGATCAGATAGTTAGCGCTGGGGGCTGACAAAATGCGGCGCATGCTGTCTCAGGCGTGAAACAGCTTGCCGTGATCGTTGCCGGCAAAGGCAGCGGTGGCCTTGAGTGGAAGGGTTTTTGCAGAGTGTGTTTCATGAGCGTGACACTGGCCCCGGGTCGGGGGAAAGCCCCGCAATTTCGGGGGCTTTGCCCCGCCAGGTTGTGTCAGAGGCTTAACACTCGGTAGGGCATGATGGCTCATCGCCGCTAAGTAGCGTAGCAACCGCCTGCAAGGCCACCAATTGGCGCTGCGGCCAATTGCCATCCAGTATTTGGTGCGGTTGGTTGTGCCGCTTCAGCCAAGCCAGGCTGTCCTCGAAAAAGCGTTGACGATCGCTGAGGTCGGGTTGGCAACGCTGGCCATCAGCAATCCAGTCCACCCCTTGCGGGCTGAGCAACAGGTGCAGGTCATAACGCCGTGCCAGCAGTGCTTCTTCCAGCCAGGTTGGACAGTCGTCGAATAGTGCGCGGCTCCAGAGCATGTTGCTCAGCAGGTGGGTGTCCAGAATTAGCAGCGGTGGCGCCTGCTCGCGCGCACGGTCCTCCCATGCCAGTTGCCCACGGGCGATGGCGGGAATATCGGCGTAGCAGGTGTCACGGCATTGCTGGTCGATGAAATGGCGCACGTACTCGCCCACCAGCACGCCACCAAAATGTGCCTGGATCACCCCGCTAAGCCAGCTTTTGCCACTGGATTCAGGGCCGCACAGTACCAGCACTTTCATTGATTGCTGCGCATTCATGGCTGTACCAGCGCCGGGTCGCGGCGCCATTCCAGCCAGCCGCGTACAGCAATCAGGGTGAGCACGGCGAAGAAGCCCGCAGTGAAATACAGCTGCTGATGCAGGTATTGGCCCACATAGATAATGTCGACCACGACCCACAGTGGCCAGCACTGCAGGCGTTTCTGCGCCATCCACAGTTGCGCCACCAGGCTGAAGCCGGTCAGGGTGGCATCCAGCCAGGGCAGGGCGGCATCGGTCCAGTTGGCCATGGCCGCGCCCAGGGTTGCGCTCAGCAGCGCCCCGGCGGCCAGCCCGGTGAGCAGTGCCGGGCGTTGCAGACGGGAGACCTGGCGGGCGTCCTCAACGTGGTCGGGGCGTTTCCATTGCCACCAGCCGTACAGTTGCAGGATGGCGTAGGCCAGTTGCAGCAACATGCCCGAATACAGCTTTACCTCGTAGAACAGCCAGCCATAGATCAGCACCATGACCAGGCCGATCGGCCAGCACCAGGCGTTCTGCTTGACCGTGAGCCAGACAGCGGTTACGCCGAGGACGGCGGCAATGAGTTCAAGGCCGGACATCGGCGATCCTTGGAGGCTACGGGGGAGGGGCGCGATTGTAGCGGGTCGGCCGCGGAAGGTGTAGGGCGCAGCGGTGGGATGCCCCTTGGTAGGAGCGGGTTCACCCGCGAACACCGGCAGCGCCGGTGCCATCCACCGCGTTGCTTCCTTCGCGGGCATGCCCGCTCCCACAGGTGCAGCGCAGGCTTCAAGGTCACTCGATACCTGCAAGAGCAGGCATGCCCGCCCACCAAGGGCTTGTTCTCAGACCCGGAACTGCCGCAACAACTGCTCCAACTCTTCGCTCAATCGCCCCAGCGCCGCCCCGGCATCGCTGGACTGACGGGCCGCATCGGCGGTCTGCTGCGACAACCCGGCGGTATCCAGCACATTGCGGTTGATCTCTTCGACCACATGCGACTGCTGCAAGGTGGCGCTGGCGATGGAGGCATTCAATGCGGTGAGGTTGTTCAGCACCTGGTTGATGGCGTCCAGGCTGGCGCCGGCCTCGCGTGCCTGTTCGACGGTCTGGCGCGATGCCTCGCTGCTGGTGTCTATGGCCTTGACTGCAGCGTCCGACTGGCTCTGCAGGTGCTCGATCATGGTATGAATCTCGGCCGTCGATTGCGCTGTACGCTGGGCCAGCAGTCGCACCTCGTCGGCGACCACGGCAAAGCCTCGGCCTTGCTCGCCGGCCCGTGCCGCCTCGATGGCAGCATTCAGCGCCAGCAGGTTGGTCTGTTCGGCAATGGAACGAATCACGTCCAGCACACCACCAATGCGCGTGCTGTGCCCGGCCAGGTCGCGAATCACCTGTACGGCCTGATCGATGGTCAGCGACAGGCGGTCGATCTGCGCCAGGCTGCCGTGGATGGCCTGCTGACCGTGGGTCACCTGTTGTTGTGCCGTACGCATCTCTCCGGCGGCCTGTTCTGCAGTCTTGGCCACGTCCTGCACGGCGTAGGTCACCTCATTGACTGCAGTGGCCACCTGGTCCATCTGTAGCGATTGCTGGGCGCTGTGCTGTTGGGCGGCACCCGCGTTGTCACCGACGTGCCCGGCGGATTGGGCCAACGCGTGGGCCGCGCCTTGCAGTTGGCCGACTACGCCTTGCAGTTTGCCGTTGAAACGGTTGAAGTGCTCGCCCAGGTGGGTGATCTCGTCGCGGCCATGGGTGTCCAGGCGCCGGGTGAGGTCGCTTTCTCCGCTGGCAATGTTGCCCATCGCCTGCACCGCTTCGTGCAGCGGGCGGGCTATGCTGCGGGCAATCAGCATGACCACCAGCGCCATCAGCAGGGCAATGCCCACGCCAACCAGCGAAGCGTCGCGCAACTGGCGAGCGAATTCGGCCTGCACGTCATCCACATACACGCCTGAACCGATGATCCAGCCCCACGGCTTGAACAGCTGAATATAGGAAGTCTTGGCTACCGGCTCACTGGCGCCGGGCTTGGGCCAGCGATAGTTGACCGGGCCGGCGCCCTGCTGACGGGCAAGGGCGACCATTTCGTTGAACACGGCGAAACCATCGGGATCGCGAATGGCTGAAAGGTCCTGGCCGTCGAGCTTGGGGTTGGCCGGATGCATGATCATCTTCGGCCCCAGGTCGTTGATCCAGAAATAGTCGTCATGGTCGTAGCGCAGCGCGCGCACCACTTGCAGCGCCTGTTGCTGGGCGGTTTCGCGGCTGAGCGTGCCGGCAGCTTCCAGGCCTTGGTAATAGGCCAACACACCCGCGGCGGTCTGCACCACATGGCGGGTTTTCTCCGCCTTGGCCTGGTAAAGGTCACCATGGATCTGCCGCAGCATCAGCAGGCCCAGGACCACCAGCATGGCCACCGCTACCACAAGGATCAGCCACAGGCGCCGACTGATTGACATCGATCTCAGAGTGTTCATCCATCAGCTCCCGCATTGTTCTTTTTATTGAGGTGCATCGAAGCATGCTTTGCAGCGAGCCCCCACTCGACTAATGGCTAAGTGCTATGTTGGTGATAGTCTGCAACAGGTCGTTAAAGCGATTGCCAAGGGGCTCTGTCAGGATTTCGGCCGCGCAAGATGAAACCTTTAACAGGCGTGAACTTTTCCACTGGCGTTGCGCCCAACAGTCGCTGTAAAACAGCCGGGCCGTGTAAGGCAATCTCAAGCGAATCAAGAATAAGGGGCCTGCGACAAGCAGCGCTCCATCCGGGGGAATGATGGATTTTTGGACTGCCTTCCAGGCAATCATCTTAGGCGTGGTCGAAGGGCTGACGGAGTTTCTGCCGATCTCCAGTACCGGCCACCAGATTATCGTCGCCGACCTGATCGGTTTTGGCGGCGAACGGGCCATGGCTTTCAACATCATCATTCAGCTGGCGGCGATCCTGGCGGTGGTGTGGGAGTTTCGCAGCAAGATATTCGAAGTGGTCTTCGGCCTGACCCGTCAGCCCACGGCGCGCCGCTTTACGGGCAACCTGCTGTTGGCGTTCATGCCGGCGGTGGTGCTGGGTGTCCTGTTCGCCGACCTTATTCACGAATACCTGTTCAACCCCGTCACCGTGGCGGCGGCACTGGTGGTGGGGGGCATCATCATGCTCTGGGCCGAGCGCCGTGAGCACCGCGTGCAGGTGGACCATGTGGACGACATGCGCTGGAGCCATGCACTGAAAATCGGCTTCATCCAGTGCCTGGCGATGATCCCGGGCACGTCGCGCTCCGGTTCGACCATCATCGGTGGCCTGCTGTTCGGCCTGTCGCGCAAGGCAGCGACCGAGTTCTCGTTCTTTCTGGCAATGCCGACCATGGTCGGTGCGGCGGTGTATTCGGGCTATAAGTACCGCGACTTGTTCCAGCCCGGCGATCTGCCGGTGTTCGCGCTCGGCTTCGTGACCTCGTTCATCTTTGCCATGATTGCCGTACGGGCATTGCTCAAGTTCATTGCCAACCATAGCTACGCGGCATTTGCCTGGTATCGCATTGTGTTCGGCCTGTTCATTCTGGCGACCTGGCAGTTTGGTTGGGTCGACTGGTCCACGGCGCATGGCTGAGGCGCTGCGTGGGCAACGGGCTGAAGGTGTGCGCAATGTGCACCTGAAGCTGCTGGTGTTGGGCGTGCTTTGCCTGTTGCCCGGCTTGGGGGCGGCGCGCATGGCCTGGAACGATCAGACCTGGTGGCCGTTGGCGTTGTACCCGGCCATGAGCCTGATCAGCCTGTTGCTGTATTGGCAGGACAAGCAGCAGGCACGTACGCGGGCCTGGCGTACACCCGAGAAAGTGCTGCATGCCAGTGAATTGCTCGGTGGTTGGCCGGGGGCGCTGTTGGCACAGCAGCTGTTTCGGCACAAGACCCGCAAGGTTTCGTTCCAATTGGTGTGCTGGGGGATTGTGCTGGTGCACCAGGTGTTCTGGGCAGACTGGCTGTTTCTTGACGGGCGTTATCTGCCCTTTGGTTGATGTGCAGTTGTACCGGCCTCTTCGCGGGTAAAGCCGCGAACGGGCCGGCACAGCTAGATCACATGACCAACCCCACTTGCAACCGCTTGGGCAACCGACGCACTACCAGCTGGTGCGACCGCTGCAACACGTCACACAGTTCATCACGCCCCATCGGGTAGGGTGGCGTCATGCTGACCCACCGCGCCCGCGCCAGGTACGGAGCTGGCCGTATCCCCGGGCGATCGCAATAACCCAGAAACAGCTCGTCGGCCACCTTGAACGATAACCCGGCACCCGCCAGGTCGAGCACCGCGAACATCTTGTTTTCTGCCACCGAAAACACTCGGATGCCGCCCCATTTGTAGTCTTCCCGCGAACCTGGCAGGCTCAGGCAAAACGCCGCTACCTGGGCTTCGCTCATTTTTCGTTCAGACATACCGCTCTCCACAAGCCTCGAATGACGCCGCCAGGTGATCGATCCACACCCGGACCGCAGGCAGCAAGCCACGCCGGTGTGGGTAAACTGCCTGCAGGTAGCCACCCGGCAGCGACCAGTCTGGCAGCAGGCGCACCAGTTCGCCGCGTTCCAGTTCCTCTTCACAGAACATGCTGGGCAGCGCAGTGAACCCCAGACCGGCACGTACAGCAGCGTTACGTACTACGAAATCATCGATCGCCAAGCGCGGCTCCAGCGCTATTTCCTGCTGCTTGCCATGGGGGCCGATCAGGCGAAAGTGTACCAGCCGGTCTGCTTCGGCTGCGCCCAGCACGGGCAATGATGCCAACTCGCCCGGTTCGCGAATGTGGTCGGCAAAGCCGGGCGCGGCTACCAGTTGCATTTGTGCCTGGCGCAGGCGGCGGGTAACCAGGGCCGGGTCTTCGTCGCCCAGGTCGCGTACGCGCAACGCTACGTCAATGCCTTCGGAAATCAGGTCGACCCGGCGGTTGAGCAATACCATGTCCAGTTGCACCAGCGGGTACTGCTCAAGAAAGCGGCTGATCACATCCGGCAGGAAGGCGTGTGCCAGTGCCACCGGGCAGGATACCCGTAAACGCCCGCGCGGCTCACTGCTCATGCTGGCCACGGTTTCGTCAGCGGCTTCGGCCTCCAGCAGCATGGCCTGACAATGATGCAAGTAACGTTCACCCACTGCGGTGAGCTTGAGTTGCCGTGTGGTGCGCTGCAACAGACGTGTGCCCAGGCGCTCTTCAAGCTCGGCGATACGCCGCGACAGGCGCGACTTGGGGATGCCCAGCTGGCGCCCGGCGGCGGCAAATCCGCCAGCTTCGACGACGCGCGCGAAGTAGAAGAGGTCGTTGAGGTCTTGCATGGGAATGTCTCACTGTTCCATCTGTGGGACAAACTAACGCATTTTTGCTTACTTATCAGCTATTGATCACTTCGGTAGGATCTTCCCCATCGTGATCGCCCACAGATGCGGTCTTCAATCACAGGAGAGTCCCATGAAACTGTTGCACATCGATTCGAGCATCCTGGGCGACAATTCCGCCTCGCGCCAGTTGAGCCGCGAAGTGGTCGAAGCCTGGAAGGCTGCAGACCCAAGCGTTGAAGTGATTTACCGCGACCTGGCTGCCGATGCCATCGCCCACTTCTCCGCCGCCACCCTTGTGGCTGCAGGCACCCCTGAAGACGTACGCGACGCGGCCCAGGCTTTCGAAGCCAAGCTGAGCACCGAGACGCTCGAAGAGTTCCTGGCTGCCGATGCCGTGGTGATTGGTGCGCCAATGTACAACTTCACCGTGCCGACCCAGCTAAAAGCCTGGATTGACCGCGTGGCCGTCGCCGGCAAGACCTTCCGCTACACCGAAGCCGGCCCGCAAGGCCTGTGCGGCAACAAGAAAGTGGTGCTGGTTTCCACCGCGGGTGGCCTGCACGCTGGCCAGCCGACTGGTGCCGGGCACGAAGACTTCCTGAAAGTGTTCCTGGGCTTCATCGGTGTTACCGACCTGGAAATCGTCCGGGCCCATGGCCTGGCCTATGGCCCGGAGCAGCGCAGCCAGGCGATTGATGCTGCACAGGCGCAGATCGCCAACGAGCTGTTTGCTGCTGCCTGATCAAGGGAATGCGGTGGATCGCAAGAGTGGCCCCTGTCGAGGCACAAGGCCACTCCAACCTGTAGAAGAGTGACTCAGACCACCGGGATAAGCGGATCAGCTGCCGCCAAGGCCGCTTCCCGGTCAGCCGCTGGCGGATAAATCCACACTGAATTGATCTGGCGCTTCAGCGCCTTGGCTTCGGCCTTGTCCTCCGGTGGTGAAACCTCACGGTCCCATCCTTCGGTATAAACCGCACCCCAGGGCCCCAGGTCCAGGCACGTCACGTACTTGGGCTGGCTGTAAGCCACTGGTGCTACGCCAAGCAAATCGGCTGCGGCATTGTTGCCCGCATGGCGCCCCAGCGGAATCGCGTGCTGGCACGACATCACGGCATGATTGCCAAGCGCGTCACAGGTGGCGTAAGCCACATCTCCAGCTGCATACACGGCCTCATTGCCCTTGACCTTCAGGTTGCCATCGACATGCAAGCGGCCGCGGTTGTCGCGCTCGCCGCTGATTTGTTCGGTGAGCGGGTTGGCCTTGAAGCCAACCGTCCATACCACCGTGCTGGTGTCGATACGCTGGCCGTTGTCCAGCTGCACTCCGGCAGGGTCTGCCGAAACCACCGTGGCACCGCAAACCCACTCTACGCCCAGGGCCTCGCATGCCTGCTCGATGGCCGGTCGGATGCCGTCACCCAGGGCTGCACCAATGTTTGCGCCGCGGTCGATTACCACTACGCGCAAACTGACGTCTTCACCCAGTATCGCGCGCAAGCGGGCCGGCAGTTCGGTGGCCGTCTCGATGCCGGTAAAACCGCCCCCGGCTACCACCACGGTGTTGCGTACCGGCGTGTTCGGCAGGCTGGCCAGTGACTTCAGGTGGGTTTCCAGGCGTGCAGCGCTGTCGAGCGTGTCGACATCGAAGACATGCTCGATGCCGACCATGTCAGGGCGATCGAGCACACTGCCGCAGGCCATGATCAGGCGGTCGTAGGGCAGGGCGCAGCGAGTGCCGCTGCGGGTGCGGTAGCCCACGCGACGGGCTGCCTCATCAATGTGGAATGCCGTGCCCTGCACGAAGCGGACATTGACAGCGTCGAACAGCGCCTGCAGTGGTGCGGCCATGGTATGCACGTCTGGCTCGTAGAAGCGCGGACGCACAGACAGTTCAGCCTGGGGCGCGAGCAAGGTGACCTCGACGTCCTTGCTGCCGTTGAGGTCAAGCTGGCGGATGGCGCTGAGCGCGCTCCACAGGCCGGCAAAGCCCGCACCAATAATCAGGATCTGCTTCATGGTTGTGCTCCTTTGAAGTTCGGTGGACAAGGTAGACCTTATTGCCGGTCAACGGTGTTACCAGTGCTTGCTGGAGTGCTTCAGAATGTTGGCGGCGTGATCACCCAGATCACCACGGCATCCACTTCACCGGGGTTGCCGTAGCGGTGTGGTTCCTGGCTCGGGAAGCTGAAGCTGTCGCCTTCACTCAGCTGGAAATGCCGCTCGCCTACCCACAGCTCAAACGTGCCGCTGAGGAGGTAGCCGGCTTCTTCACCGTCGTGGCTGTAACTTTGCTGGCTGTAGGTTCCCGGAGGGAAACGGGAGTGCAGCATCTCCAACTGGCGGTTGGGCTGGGGGGTGAGTAGTTGATCGACGATGCCGTCTTCATAATGCACGCTCAGGCGGCTGTTGCGCCGCACCACATAGCCTTGGTCTTCGGGCGCGGTGGTGGCCTCGCTGGCGAAGAACCACTGGATGGTCACGCCCAGGCTGCGGGCGATGTTGAACAGCGCCGGGATCGACGGATAGGACAGGTTGCGCTCCAGCTGGCTGATGTAGCCTGCGGTCAGTTCACTGTGTGCGGCCAGCTCCGCCAGGGTCATGCCGCGGCGCTTGCGCAGGCCGCGGATGCGGGTGCCGAGGAACTGCGGCGCGGCGCCCCCGGGTTCGCTGGCGGGAGGCTGGGAGGGTTGGCTCATGCGCGTCGGTCCATCGCAAAAGCCGCAGTATGTACAGCCTCAGAGCGACCAGGCAACCGTCAGACCATCGTGAATCGCTTCTTCGGCCGTGCGCGGCGCCAGGCAGTCGCCAATCCGCCGGACGTCCACCACACCTGCCAGTTCGGTGGCCAGGCGGTCTTGCGGTTGATGCCCCATGCACAGCACCAGGGTGTCGATGCCTTCGAAGATCATCGGATCGCCGCTGGCGGTGTGCTGCAGGTACACCGTGTTGTCGTCGCTACCATACAGGCGTGCGTATGGTGTGACAGGGATACCCAGGCGATGCAGCTCGCCGGCCAGTTGGTCACGTACATAAAGCGGCAGGCTCTCGCCGCAATGAGTGCCATTGACCGCCAACTGTACCTGATGGCCTTCACGCACCAGGCGTTCGGCGATACCGGGGCCGATCCAGTCACAGCGCCAGTCGATCACCAGCACCGAACGCCCCGGTTTCACCTCATTGCGCAGCACTTGCCAGGCGTCCACTACCTGAAGCTCGCCGGTACGTTCGAACGCGGGCCAGTAGGGGGTGGCGCCGGTAGCAGCGATGACCAGATCAGGGCGCTCACGTTCGACCAGTGCGCGGTCGACCCGGGTGTTGCGCACCACTTCTACCCCCGCCAGGGCCATTTCCCGTTGCAGGTTGGTGCTGGCCCCCCCGAACTCGCTGCGCCGTGGCAGCAGTTGGGCGAGCAGCACCTGCCCACCGAGCTGCGGGCCCGCCTCGTACAGAGTGACCTGGTGCCCGCGCGCGGCAGCCACGGCGGCAGCCTTCATGCCGGCAGGCCCGCCGCCGGCGACCATTATGCGTTTGGGCGAGGAAGTGGGCGTAAGGTGCCCGTACTGTAACTCTCGGCCGGTTTCCGGGCGCTGGATGCAGGAAATGGCCAAGCCGCGATGGAAATGGCCGATGCATGCCTGGTTGCAAGCGATGCAGGCGCGCACGTCTTCGACCTGGCCGCGTTCGGTCTTGACTGGCATCAACGGGTCGCAGATCAGCGCCCGGGTCATGCCGCACACATCAGCCTGACCGCGGGCCAGGATCAGCTCGGCTTCCTGGGGCTGGTTGATGCGCCCGGTGACGAACAGGGGGATGGCCAGCTGCTGCCTGAAGGTGCCAGCCTCGCGGGCCAGGTACGCCGGTTCGATGGCCATCGGTGGCACGATATGGACTGCGCCACCCAGTGAGGCCGAGGTGCCGGCGACGATATGCAGGTAGTCGAGCTGGCCCTGCAAGGCCACGGCAGCAGCCAGTGACTCGTCTTCGCTCAGGCCCTGGCTGTCGCGCTCGTCAGCACTGATGCGCAGGCCAATGATGAACTGCTCATCGGTGGCGGCGCGCACTGCGGCCAGTACTTCGCGCAAGAACCTCAGACGCTGATCCAGATCGCCGTTGTAGCCATCACTGCGTACGTTCACCCGCGGGTTGAGAAACTGCGCGGGCAGGTAACCATGACTGGCCACCACCTCGACGCCATCCAGCCCGGCCTGGTGCAGGCGGCGGGCGGCGCTGGCGTAGCCCTGGACGATTTCGTCGATCATTGCCTGGTCCAGCGCCCGCGGCATCACCCGGAAGCGCTCATTGGGCACCGCAGAGGCCGAGTAGGCTACCGCCAACAGGCCGTCTGCCGACTCCATGATCTCCCGCCCGGGGTGAAACAGTTGCGACAGCACCACGGTGCCGTGCGCGTGGCAGGCCTCGGCAAGCTGGCGGTAGCCGGCGATGCAGGCATCGTCAGTGGCCATCAGCACATGCGAGGTGTAGCGGGCACTGTCGTGCACCCCGGTGACCTGCAGCACGATCAGGCCGACGCCGCCGGCAGCGCGGTCGCGCTGGTAGGCGATCAGTTTGTCGTTGACCAGGTTGTCGGTGGGCAGGCAGGTGTCGTGCCCGGTGGACATGATGCGGTTCTTCAAGCGTTTGCCGCGGATCTGCAAGGGCTCGAACAGGTGAGGGAAGGCGGTCTGCATCAGGCGGCTCCGGTACGGGTTTGTTATTTTTTCTTATAAAAGTGTAGCGATAGTAAAAAATCAACTTGTTTTTTTACTAGTGTCTGTCTAGGTTTTCCTCACTCGCGTGGCGAGGGTGTGACCTCAGAACAACAAGAAAACGGGCCCGTCGGGCACCGGAAGGAGGAAGCTACGATGCAGCTATTTCCACGAATGACCGGCCTTTGCGCAGCCTTGCTGGCCCTTGGCCTGGGCAATGCGCAAGCTGCGCAGCAGATGGTTGTGGTCGGTTATGGCGGCGCAGGCCAGAAGGCCCAGGATGAGGCGATCTTCAAACCCTTCAGTGACCAGGACGGCAGTCAGTTGATTCAGAGTGAATACAACGGCGAAATGGCACGTATCCAGGTCATGGCTGACACCGGCCACGTCGATTGGGACGTGGTGCAGATCGAAGGCCCTGACTTGATGCGCGGCTGCGACGAGGGAATATACGAGCACCTGGACTGGCAGCGCCTGGGCCATGCAGACGAACTGATCCCGGCAGCCGCACAGGATTGTGGGTCGGCCGCGCTGGTCTGGAGCGTGGCTATTGCCTATGACCGCAACAAGCTCGCCCAGGCGCCGGCCTCGTGGGCCGATTTCTGGGACATCAACAAGTACCCTGGCAAGCGTGGCCTGCGCAAGCGTGCGGTGTACAACCTGGAATTCGCGCTGTTGGCTGACGGGGTCAAGGTCGAGGACGTTTACCGGGTACTGTCCACGCCGGCGGGTGTCGAACGGGCCTTCGCCAAACTCAGCGAACTCAAGCCCCATATCCAGTGGTGGGACGCCGGCGCTCAACCCGCGCAATGGCTGGCAGCCGGTGACGTGGTGATGACCTCCACCTACAGCGGACGAATTGCGGTGGCGGCGCAGCAGGGCAGCCCGTTGGCCGTGGTATGGCCTGGCAGCCTGTACGGTATGGACTATTGGGCGATCATCAAAGGCTCGCGGCATGTCGACCAGGCCAAGCGGCTGATTGCCTATGCCAATCAGCCGGATACCCAGGTGCGGTATGTGCAGCAGATACCCTATGGGCCGACCAATACCCAGGCCGCAGCCAGGCTTGACCCGTCCCTGGCCAATTGGGTACCCACGTCACCACAGAACCTGCAAGGGGCGCTGGCCATGAACGTGGAATTCTGGGTCGACCATGGCGAAGAATTGGAGCAACGCTTCAACGCCTGGGCCAGCAAATAGCGTTCAGTTAAGGGGCAACAAGATGACTGCAACGGAACAAAGCCTGCGTCGGGAGTTGGCTGCCTGCTACCGGCTGATCGCACATTTTCGCATGAGTGATCTCATCTTCACGCATATCTCCTTGCGCTTGCCTGGGCCGGAGCACCATTTCCTGATCAACCCGTATGGCCTGCTCTTCGATGAGATCACCGCTTCCAGTCTGGTGAAGATCGACCTGCAAGGGCGGCCGGTGGGGGCTGCCCGTCACCCAGTCAACCCAGCCGGGTTCGTCATTCACAGTGCCATTCACGCTGCCCGCGAGGATGCCCAGTGCGTGCTGCACACCCACACCCGCGCAGGTTGCGCGGTGGCCGCACTGGAATGTGGCCTGCTGCCGGTCAGCCAGATGTCCATGGAGTTTTACGGCAATGTGGCTTACCACGCCTACGAGGGCATCGCGCTGGACATGGATGAACAGCAACGGCTGGTGGCCGACCTGGGCAACAAGCCGGTGATGATACTGCGCAACCATGGGCTGTTGACCACGGGGCGCAGTGTGGCTGAAGCCTTCCTGCGCATGTACTACCTGGAGAAGGCTTGCGAGATCCAGTTGGCGGCGCAGCGTGCTGGGCAACTGATTTTCCCGTCGACTGATGTGTGCAGTCGTACCGAACGGCAGTTCAACGCGCCGGGGAGCGGCTTGAAGCAGGGGGAACTGACCGACCCGGATGCGCTGCAATTGGCGTGGGCGGCGTTGTTGCGAATGCTGGAGAAGGTGGCGCCTGGTTATCAGGATTGAACCTGTGCTTGCTGATTTGGTTGCGTAGATGTCCAGCCAGATAGCGGGCGGACGGAACAGTCACTGTAGTGCAACCATTGGTTTCAACTGTGCTGGTCCCTTTGTGTGGAATACCTTTATGCTGTAACGAAATATGTCTAAAAAGCCTGCAGAAGGAAGTCGCAATGCCACTCAAGGACCTGCTTATCGCCCTGGTGGTGATTGTCGCCTGGGGAGTCAACTTTGTGGTCATCAAGGTTGGCCTCGACGGGCTGCCACCGATGTTGCTGGGGGCATTGCGTTTCTTGTTGGTGGCGTTCCCGGCGATCTTGCTGGTCAGGCGGCCCAAACTGCCGTGGCGCTGGTTGATCGCTTACGGTGCGACCATTTCACTGGGCCAGTTCGCGTTCCTGTTTCAGGCCATGTACAGCGGCATGCCGCCAGGGTTGGCTTCGTTGATCCTGCAGTCGCAAGCCTTCTTCACCCTCGGTTTTGCAGCGTTGTTTCTCGGTGAGCGGCTGCGCCTTGCCAGCGTGCTGGGGCTACTGGTGGCGGCCAGTGGCCTGGCGCTGATCGGCAGCGAAGACGGCGGCCATGTGCCCATGCTGGCGCTGGTGCTGACGCTGTGTGGCGGCGCAATGTGGGGCCTGGGCAACATCATTACCCGACGGTTTGGCTCGGTCGACCTGGTCGCGTTGGTGATCTGGGGCGGGCTGATACCGCCACTGCCATTTCTGGCACTGTCCTGGTGGCTGGAAGGCCCCGAGCGCATTGGCCATGCCTTGGCAAATATCAGTTGGAGTTCGGTGCTGGCCCTGGCGTATCTGGCCTTTGTGGCCACCATGCTCGGCTACAGCCTGTGGAGCAAGTTGCTGTCGCGCCACCCGGCAGGCAAGGTGGCGCCGTTCTCGCTGCTGGTACCGGTGATTGGCCTGAGTTCGTCGGCTTTGCTGCTGGGAGAGCGCCTGACCGCTACGCAGGGCTGGGGTGCATTGCTGGTGATGGCCGGCCTGCTGGTGAATGTGTTTGGTGCGCGCATCGGTCAGCGTTTGCGGGCAGCCAACGCGTAAGGCGCTTCAATCTGCTGAGCTGCGCTCTGTTAGAATCGGCCTCTTTTTGCCAGGCCAACGGAGCGCATCCATGATCATTTCCACCACCAGCCAGCTCGAAGGCCGCCCGATTGCCGAATACTTGGGCGTGGTCAGTTCCGAATCGGTGCAGGGCATCAACTTCGTGCGCGATTTCTTTACACGGTTTCGCGACTTCTTCGGCGGCCGTTCGCAAACCCTGGAAAGCGCGTTGCGCGAGGCCCGGGAGCAGGCCACGGAAGAACTCAAGGCCCGGGCACGACAGTTGCAAGCCGATGCGGTAGTGGGGGTGGACTTTGAGATCAGCATGCCGTCGGTACAGGGCGGCATGGTCGTGGTATTTGCCACCGGTACGGCAGTACGCCTGAAGTAAAGCCTGCGGCCATTGGTCGGCTACAAGGTTCTTGTCCGGTCGGTCCGCAAATGACCAGCTAGTCTCACTCTCACAGGCCGCGTTTCCTGGGCAACTTGTCTGGTTGCCGACGCGACCGCCACCGGAGGGAGACTGGGCATGAGCGAATCCTTTTTCGAAGACCTGAACGATGCGTTCCCGATCAACAGCCAGGTGCGTTGCGGCCAGGCGGCATTTCGCCTGGGTTTCGCCCACATGACGCTGGATGATTCCGAACAGCTCCAGCCTGCACATTTGCAGCGCAGCAAAAAAGGCCGCTTCATGCCGCGGGTACCGATCAAGAAGTGATCCCGCGTCTGCACACGCCCCCCGCCCAACGGCGGGGTTTTTATTGCCATTCGTTGATCCGCCTCATGGTATTGCCCGGTAGCGCTCGCCGGATGGCCCGGCCTGTGGTTTTCTGACGCGGCATTCCAGCGACGGAGGATTGAATGCTCATGCGAGTCAGGGAAGAAACCTATTGGCAGTGGGCCGACGCACAGTTGCACAGCCGCTGCCACGACGAAGCACTCAGCGACGGCACCACACTGGACGTGCAGGTGCGCTTGTCGCGCCTGGGGGCGACGCAGCTGTTTCTGGGGTTGTACGCCGGGAATGGGCGGGCGTTGCTGGAAGAGTATTACCCTGCGCTGCCGGGCGAGACCATGACCCGTGCGCTGGTGTGGGGTGTCGACCGCGCCCGGGCGATGGCAACGGGCGCCTTGCCTTTGCCGGAAACCCGCTTGCAGCGGCGCCAGGCATGAAAAAGCCCGGCCTGTGCGGGCCGGGCTCTGGTAAGGGTACGAACCCTCAATTCAGCGGTTCGATCACCTTGACTGCCTGCTGCTCACGGGCAGCGGGCCATTCTTGTTGCAGGGTCTGCAGCACGCGGCTGACGAATTCGGTGTCGGCGGCGGCTTTCTTGCCGACGTAGCCTTGGCCACGGCGGTAGACCTTGAAGCGGGCACGCATGCTGGGCAGGTGCTCTTCAAATTCATCTTCGACGGTGTTCGGTGGCAGGCGGTCGAGGCGCACTTCACCGGTTTGGCTAACCCACAGCAGATGGTCGTCAAGGCTGTCCTTGCGCACGGCGAACAGCTGGGCCAATTGGTCGATAGTCGGATTGTTGTTCAAGTTCATCATAAAGCCCCCATTACCCATTCATAGGTGATTTTCACAGTTGGCGCTATCACGGTGTAGCGCACTACCAAGGCTGCTACAGCAGCATCGCAACAGGGGCTTTCTCACGCTGCCTTTTGGACAGTTTCCCTCTCCACGGACGGCCTGCGTTACCGCGCAGGCCGTCTGGAACACCCTTGCCACCGCTCCCGATCGGGGAGACGGCTTCATCATGCCCAAGCGCGATGAACGGCGTCAACCGTTTTGTAGTGATTTTTTTTGCTCACTACATTCTGTCGTTTTGTCCGACAATCACCGCTGGCGTTACAAGCCGGAAAGGATGTCGAAGGCGGCTTGCACCCGCGCTTGGTTGGGGTAATTCCGATTGGCCAGCAACACGACTGCCAGTTGTTCTGCCGGCACGAACGCGGCGTACGCGCCGAAGCCATTGGTGGAGCCAGTCTTGTTGTACCAGGCTGCCGGTAGCGCGGGCAGGGCCGGTTGCAAGCGAGTGGTTGCCTGCGGTTCACGGATCAGCAGCGAGCTGTTGCCATCGATCAGAGTGCGCAGCGTGGCCGGGTAGGGGTAGCGTTCCCAGCCCAGTCCTTGCGTCATGGCGCCAACCTGGAAATAGCCTTGCTGGGTAATGGCGGTGGCTTTCACCAGGGCCGGTGGCAGGCCCTGCGGCTGCATGTGCAGCCGCACATAGCGCAGCAGGTCGCTGGCGCTGGTTTTGATGCCGTATGCCTCGTCGGCGTAAGGCCCGGGCCCCACACGCACCGGCTTGTCGGCGGCGTCATACCCTTGGGCATAAAGCCCCTGGGCGCTGGCCGGAACCTGAAGGTAGGTATTCTTCAGGCCCATCTTCGCCAGCAGGCCTTCAGTCATCAGCGTGGAGAACGGTTGGTGCTGCGCCCGGGCGGCCAGGTCACCGAACAAACCCAGGCTGGGGTTCGAGTAGCAGCGCTGGGTGCCGGGTTTGGCGCGAGGTTGCCAGTGGCGGAAGAAATCGACGACCTGTTGCGGCGATTGCACAGTGTCGGGGAACTGCAGTGGCAGGCAATCGGCGCTATAGGCGCCCAGTTCCAGCACGGTCGCGTCGCCGATGGGGACACCGGCCAGTGCCGGGTGATAGCGCTTGGCCGGGGCGTCGAGGTCAAGTTTGCCCTCGGCGCTGGCAAGTGCGGCCAGGGTGGCAGTGTAGGTCTTGCTCAGCGAACCGATCTCGAACAGCGTATCGCGGCTGACCGGTACGTTGTCGGCCTTGCTGGCCAAGCCGTAGCTGAAGTAATGCGCATGGTCGCGTGCATAGATGGCCACAGCCATGCCGGTAATGCCTTGTTCCTGCATGAGCGGGCGGATGATCTGGTCGACCTTGGCCTGTAACTGGTCGTCGGCCTGGGCGCTGGCATGGCCCAAAGCAAAGGTAATGGCGGCTGCAAGTGCAGCCAGACGTGGGCGGAGCATGGCGAGTCCTTGTTGTGGAACGTGTCCGTTGAGCGATACCACTCGGGGTTCCGGCGTTAGCGACGGAGAGCCAGAGACCTTATCGTCTGCCCAGCCACAATGACAAGATGGATACAGTGATGAAGTATTTGCGCATGTTATTTGACAATTTCACCTTGGCCTTGCTCGGGGTGGTACTCATCGCCACCGTGCTGCCTTGCTCGGGCGATGGCGCGGTGTATTTCGGCTGGCTGACCAACCTGGCCATCGGCCTGTTGTTCTTCCTGCATGGCGCCAAACTGTCGCGTGAAGCCATCATTGCCGGTGCCGGGCACTGGCGCCTGCACCTACTGGTGTTCTCCTGTACTTTCGTACTGTTCCCGCTGCTGGGCCTGGCGTTCAAACCTTTGTTCGTACCGCTGGTGGGTAACGAGCTTTACCTGGGCGTCCTGTACCTGTGTGCCTTGCCTGCGACCGTGCAGTCGGCCATTGCCTTTACCTCGCTGGCCCGCGGTAACGTGCCGGCGGCCATCTGCAGCGCGGCGGCCTCCAGCCTGCTGGGTATCTTCCTCACACCGTTGCTGGTGATGTTGCTGCTGGGTGCCAGTGGTGATACAGGTTCCGGCCTGGATGCGGTGTTGAAGATCACTTTGCAGTTGCTAGTGCCATTCGTTGCCGGGCAGATCGCGCGGCGCTGGATCGGTGCCTGGGTCAAGCGCAATGCACGCTGGCTCAAGGTGGTGGACCAGGGTTCGATCCTGCTGGTGGTGTACACCGCCTTCAGTGAGGCCGTGGTTACCGGGCTGTGGCATACCGTATCGCCGCAGCACCTGGCGGGGTTGTTCGTGGTGTGCGCGATTCTGCTGGCAGTGGTGCTGTTCGGCACACGCATGCTTGGCAAGGCCCTGGGCTTCGACCTCGAGGATCGCATCACCATCCTGTTTGCCGGCTCCAAGAAAAGCCTGGCTACTGGTGTGCCCATGGCCCAGGTGTTGTTCGTGGGCAGTGGCATTGGCGCGATGATCCTGCCGCTGATGCTGTTCCACCAGATACAACTGATGGTGTGTGCTGTGCTGGCGCAGCGTTATGCCAGCCGTGAGCAGGCGGTGGAGGCTTCGGCGGTGTCTTGAGCGCCTTTACGTTCCCATGTAGATGCTGTGTTGGTGGTCAAGCTTTTCTGCGGTGCTGAGAGCTGAAAAGCTTGGTCGTACAAAGGGTTGATACCCGCGAAGAGGCCAGGGCTGCTGGCCAATCTCCACCCGTCGTTCACC
>NZ_JBICKE010000111.1:0-632 GCF_043103865.1 Pseudomonas sp. yb_5 | reverse complement strand
ATCCAAACCTGATTGGTCTTTGCTTCAGCCAGCAACGGCAAAACACAAACTCGTTCGCTTGCGTAGGCGTCCTCGCACGGCTGGAGGTCAATTACCTGATCCAGGTCGGGGTCGTAAACCACCACCGAAAACCCGGGGCGAGCCGCTCCGCGCTCTTGGCGCAGCGCGCCAAGACGCTTTTCGGTAGAGGCCAAGTGGCTGCCATCGACCACCCGAACTTGCCAATCAGGAAGCATGGCTGAGCAGCCCAACTCATGGATTGTCGGCGCCAAGCGCTGCGCGCAGCCTGTCACCAAAGCACGCAACAGGGCAGGTTCGGTTCGACTGATCTTGTCGTACAGAGCTGCCAGGCTGACGGGAAGGTCGTCCAGTTGTCTTGCCGCAGCATGCAGCGATGGCTTCAAGCCCAATGAAACAAGCGACATCAACTTGATAATGGTCGAGAACAGCAGCTCGCGAGAATACTGCCGTTGGCGGTGCTCCTCGAAAACCTGATCGACCCACTCCGGCGCAATGGCCTGCTCCAAGGCAAGTTTGGCCATTACGCTGGCGGGTGCTTTTTTCTCGAATCGCGCTAGTACATCAGCCCACATCGCTCGGGTCTTCCTGACTGGATTTCAGCGAATTCTACC